>JAFXGR010000171.1 GCA_017520155.1 Lachnospiraceae bacterium | reverse complement strand
CCATTCACATAGAATATTTTTCTGAGAGTGAAGTTCAAAAAACGTAGGCGTAGCGGGCTACGCTGAGGATTTTTGAATCTTTGCTATCAGGAAAATAGGCATGTGATATGGTATAGTTAATTTAAAACCGTTGCACTAGAATAAATAAAAAATATATGGTATGCTGTTTTTTGAAATAATTATACATAATCTTTTCTTGTATAATTATTTATTAGTTTAGTATAACAAAGGAGAATATTAGATTTCTATGATTTATGCACTATTACTTTTTATTATTACTTATATTTTAATGCTTATTTTCAGTAAGTACCGCCCTTATGTGGCGTTAGGCTCTGCTTTGATTTTTATTTTTACCGGAATGCTTCCTGCCTCCAAAATACTCAGTTCTATTGATTTTAATGTTATATTGATGATTGCAGGAACTATGGGAATTGTTGCCTTATTTATCGAAAGTAAAATGCCGGAGCTTTTGGCAGATATGATTATGGAAAAAGTTCCTAACGTGATGTGGGCTGCTGTTGCCATGTCTTTATTTGCCGGTATTATTTCTGCCTTTATTGATAATGTTGCTACCGTATTAATGATCGCTCCCGTGGCTCTGGAAATCTGTAAAAAATTAAAAACCAATCCTGTACCCTTTATTATTGGAATTGCAGTTTCTTCTAATCTCCAGGGTGCTGCCACTTTAGTAGGAGATACTACTGCCATTATGTTGGGGTCTGCTCTTGATATGAGCTTTATGGACTTCTTCTGGTATCAGAAAAAACCAGGAATCTTTTTTGCTGTGGAGCTTGGTGCTGTTTTGTCTGCTTTTATTTTGGCTTTTATCTTTCGAAAAGAAAAGTCCCCTATTCCAAAGAATAACCAACGTACCCAAGTAAATGACTACGTTCCTTCTGTTTTATTATTACTTATTATTATATTATTAATTGGAGCATCCTTTATTCCTAACAAACCGGATATTACCAATGGATTAATTTGCTGTGTTCTTCTTCTTATTGGTTTGCTTTATTCTTTCAGCCAAAAGAAGAAGCTTTCTTCCATTACTGCTCCTCTAATGGAAATTGACTTTCAGACCATAGGTCTTTTACTGGGACTTTTTCTTATTATCGGCGGAATCAGTGAGCAAGGAGTAATTGATGCTGCTGCCTCACTTCTTGCAAAGGCAGGAGAGGGAAATATCTTTTTCCTTTATACTCTCATTGTATGGGCCTCTGTGGCCATCTCTGCTTTTATTGATAACATTCCCTATGTTGCCACCATGATTCCTGTGATTGCCGGAATTTCCACAAGTTTAAATATAGACCCTACGGTCCTTTATTTTGGGTTATTGTCAGGTGCTACTTTAGGAGGAAACTGTACCCCCATTGGTGCTTCTGCTAATATTACCGGTATAGGAATTCTTCGCAAAGAAGGCTACAGTGTTAAAAATGGTGACTTTTTTAAAATCGGTATTCCCTTTACTTTAGCTGCCATCATTCCTGCCTATATCTATCTGTGGGTAGTCTATGGTATCTAAAAAAAGTAACCATTCAAAGCCCTACCGAAGATCCTTTAGATTTCCTCCTTCGGACTTGTTCCTAAGTTAATTTTAAAGTTATAAAAACCCCCATAGAGAATCTCTAAGGTTCCCTATGGGGGTTTTAAATTACTATTTCATTTTTCTGTTAGATACAGTCACTTCTTTTAATGTCTGTGCTGCTCTCTTTTCCGGAATTACTACCTTATCCAAGTGCCAGATTTCATCAACATACTGCTGAATTGTTCTGTCAGAGGTAAATTTACCGGAGCAGGCAACATTTAAGATTGCACTCTTTGCCCATCCCTTTTCATCTCTGTATGCTGCTTCTACACGCTTTTGTGCTTCTGCGTAAGACTTAAAGTCTTTTAAGATGAAGTAGCGGTCTGCCACATCTGTTTCCTGAGTATTTAACAGAGAGTTGTATAAGGAACGGAATAACTCTGTATCGTTGGAATAAGTTCCGTTTACTAACTGCATTAATACCTTACAGATATCCGGATCATTATTAAATACTTCCATAGGATTATATCCGCCATGATTTTCGTAATTAATTACTTCATCAGAGCTTAAACCGAAGATAAAGGCATTTTCTTCTCCTACCTCTTCTACAATCTCCACGTTAGCACCATCCATGGTTCCAAGAGTTAAGGCTCCGTTTAACATAAATTTCATGTTACCTGTACCGGAAGCTTCCTTACTTGCTGTGGAAATCTGTTCTGATACATCAGCTGCAGCAAAAATTAATTCTGCATTAGATACACGATAATTTTCAATAAATACTACCTTTAACTTTCCGTTAATGGAAGCATCATTATTAATCACATCAGCCACCGCATTAATCAGCTTAATGGTTAATTTTGCAGTTCTGTATCCTGCAGCTGCCTTTGCACCGAAAATAAAAGTTCTGGGATAGAAATCCATTTCCGGATGTTCCTTAATTTCATTGTAAAGGTACATTACATGGAGGATATTTAACAGCTGTCTCTTATATTCGTGAAGTCTCTTAACCTGTACATCAAAGATGGATCTGGGATCTACTTCAATACCATTATGCTCTAAAATATAATTAGCAAGACGAACCTTATTCTGATATTTAATGTTCATAAATTCCTGCTGTGCTTTTTCATCGTCAGCATATACTTTCAGCTTATTAATCATAGGAAGATCAGTAATCCAATCAGATCCTACATGGGCAGTTACCCAGTCAGCTAACAGGGGATTTCCGTGAAGAAGGAATCTTCTTTGGGTAATACCGTTAGTCTTATTGTTGAATTTTTCAGGCATCATTTCATAGAAATCTTTTAATTCCTGATTTTTTAAGATTTCTGTATGCAGTCTGGCAACACCGTTTACAGAATATCCTGCTGCAATGGCAAGATGAGCCATTTTTACCTGACCATCATAAACAATTGCCATCTTTCTTACCTTTTCATGATCTCCCGGATATCTGCGTTCGATTTCCAAAATAAATCTTCTGTTAATCTCTTCTACGATCTGATAGATTCTGGGAAGAAGTCTTGAAAACAGCTCAATAGGCCATTTTTCCAAAGCTTCTGCCATAATGGTGTGGTTGGTGTATGCACATGTTTTTGTTGTTACTTCCCATGCTTCATCCCAGGTAAGATAATGCTCATCCATTAAAATTCTCATTAATTCTGCTACAGCAACTGTAGGATGAGTATCATTTAACTGGAAGGTTACCTTCTCATGGAATTTTCTGATATCATCATGGGTTCTCATATATTTTGCTACTGCTTCCTGTACGGAGGCAGAAATAAAGAAGTATTGCTGTTTTAAACGAAGCTCTTTTCCTGCATAATGGTTATCATTGGGATATAACACCTCAACAATATTTCTGGCAAGATTTTCCTGTTCTACTGCTTTGTGGTAATCCCCTTTATCAAAGGAATCCAACTGGAAGCAGTTTACTGCTTCAGCATCCCAGATTCTCAAGGTATTTACAATACCGTTTCCGTAACCTACAATGGGAAGGTCGAAGGGAACTGCCATTACAGACAGATATCCTTCCTGAGAGAATACATTACGTCCGTTTTCATCCATTTTTACGCTTACATATCCGCCAAACTTAACTTCCTTTGTATACTCAGGTCTTCTAAGTTCAAAAGGATTTCCGTCTACCAGCCAGTTATCCGGAACCTCTACCTGGAATCCGTCTCTGATTTCCTGTTTAAACATTCCGTAACGGTAACGGATACCGCAGCCGTAAGCAGGATATCCTAAGGTTGCAAGGGAATCTAAAAAACAAGCTGCCAATCTTCCCAAACCACCATTTCCTAATGCAGCATCAGGTTCCTGATCTTCTACCATATTGATATCTACACCAAGTTCCTCTAATGCTTCCTGTACAGGTTTGTAAGCCTGTAAGTTAATAATATTGTTTCCTAAAGCACGACCCATTAAAAATTCCATGGACATATAATAGACCATTTTAGGATCTTGTTCTTCATACTCTCTCTGGCTGTTTAACCAGTGATCTACGATGGCATCCTTAATTGCATAAGATACTGCCTGGAAAATCTGCTGGGGGGTTGCCTCATCCATTGTCTTACGGTACAGTGTCTTAACGTTATAAAGTACACTGTTTTTGAAAAGCTCTTTGTTAAACTTACTCATTAATGAAACCTGTTTTGCCATTTTTATACTACTCCTCCTTAAACTATGATTCCCCTCTACATTATATAATTTATTCTTATCCCTTTACTTTCCTTGGTGGTAACCGTTTGGCTTTCGCCTTCCTGTTGCCCTTTATTACATAATGCGTTCTACGCCTATGATAACACTTTCCTGGTTAACGTTCCATTCTTTTTTGTTATTTAATTCATTTTCGTAGATAAATTCGTCTGCAAGTACTTTACCGGCAATACTTTCCTGGTTCTTTTTCACAATTTCTGCTACTTTTTCATTTCCGGTAACAGAAACCTTAATATGGTCCATTACCTCATAATCAGACTCTTTTCTCATGGTCTGAATTTTACTAATCACCTCATAAACAAAGCCTTCTTCCAAAAGATCTTCACTTAGGTTAGTGTCCAATACTACGGTAATCTTATTATCTGCCTCGGAAACGTATCCGTCTTTCTGGCTCATGGAAATTAACAAGTCTTCCTTAGTCAGGCTTACTTCCACATCCTGTACCATAAATACAAGAGCTCCTTTTTCATTCAGCTCATCCATAGCCTTATTTCCCTCTAAAGAAGCCAGTGTTTTCTGAATTCCTCCCAGCTGCTTTCCGTATTTTGGTCCTACGGTTTTCAGCTGAGGCTTGAAAGTATAAGTGGTAAATTCTCTTACATCTTCTGAGAAGGTCACATTTTTTACATTTAATTCCTCTGCAATAATTTCTTTGTAGAAGTCTCCCAAAGTAAAGTCTGCTTTAATAAACATATTTCCTATAGGCTGACGGTTTTTAATATTGGCCGTATTTCTGCAGGCACGTCCCATCACTACTATCTTTAAAAGCTCTTCCATATCCTGTTCCAGCTGTTGATTAATAAAACGTTCATCTGCCACAGGATAATCACATAAGTGGATGCTTTCCGGTGCATTTTTATCAATGCTTCTTACCAGATTCAGGTAGATTTCTTCTGTCATAAAAGGAATCAAAGGAGCTGCCAGTTTTGATACGGTTACTAAAGCGGTATAAAGAGTCATATACGCATTGATTTTATCCTGCTCCATTCCTTTTGCCCAGAAACGTTCTCTTCCTCGTCTTACATACCAGTTACTCATATCATCCACAAATTCCTGTAATGCTCTTGCAGATTCCGGAATTCTGTAATTATCCAAGTGAGTATCTACTGTAGTAATTAAGGTATTCAGTTTAGATAAAAGCCACTGATCCATTACAGACAGCTTATCATATTCCAAAGTATATTTTGTTGCATCAAAATGATCAATATTAGCATACAGTACAAAGAAGGCATAGGTATTCCATAAGGTTCCCATAAACTTTCTTTGTCCCTCTACTACTGCTTTTCCATGGAAACGGTTAGGCAGCCAAGGTGCAGAGTTAATATAGAAATACCAGCGAATGGCGTCAGCACCGTAAGTTTCCAATGCTTCAAAAGGATCTACTGCATTTCCCTTGGACTTACTCATCTTCTGTCCGTTTTCATCCTGCACATGTCCCAATACGATTACATTTTCATAGGGAGCTTTATTAAATAATAAGGTAGATTCTGCCAATAAAGAGTAGAACCATCCTCTTGTCTGGTCAACAGCTTCCGAAATAAACTGTGCAGGGAACTGCTTTTCAAATAATTCCTTATTTTCAAAAGGATAATGATGCTGTGCAAAGGGCATTGCTCCGGAATCAAACCAGCAGTCAATTACCTCAGGTACACGTTTCATTTCTTTCTCACATTTAGGACATTTACAAATAATTTCATCAATGTAAGGACGATGGAGCTCTACGGTTTTTGCTGCCGGATTACCGCTTAATTTTTCCAGCTCTTCTCTGCTTCCGATGGCTTCCTGATGACCACAGTCGCCACATTCCCAAACATTCAAAGGAGTTCCCCAATAACGGTTTCTGGAAATTCCCCAGTCCTGAATATTTTCCAACCAGTCACCAAAACGACCTTTACCGATAGATTCCGGAATCCAGTTAATGGTATTGTTATTTCTAATTAAGTCTTCCTTTACTGCGGTCATTTTAATAAACCAGGATTCACGTGCATAGTAAATAAGCGGTGTATCACATCTCCAGCAGAAAGGATAATCATGCTCAAATTTAGGTGCATCAAATAATTTCTTTTCTTTGTCTAAGTCTACCAGAATGTCTTTATCTGCATCCTTTACAAATTTTCCTGCATAAGCAGTTTCTTCTGTCATTTCCCCTTTGCCGTCTACAAACTGTACAAAAGGCAAATCATATTTTCTTCCCACTCTGGCATCATCTTCACCAAAGGCCGGTGCAGTATGAACAATACCTGTACCGTCTGTCATGGTTACATAAGAATCACAGGTCACAAAGAAGCCCTTTTTGTTCTGCTTATCTGCCACATTCTTCGCCCAGATAAATAAAGGCTCATATTCCTTATATTCCAGATCCTTTCCTGTATAGGTTTCCAGAATTTCATATGCTTTCTTACCCTCTTCTTCGTTTCCAAGAGAACCCAGAACCTTATCCAATAAAGCCTGCGCCATATAATAGGTAAATCCGTCTGCCGCCTTTACCTTTACATAAGTCTCTTCAGGATTTACACAAAGCGCTACGTTGGAAGGAAGAGTCCAGGGTGTAGTGGTCCAAGCCAGAAAATGGGCATCTTCTCCTGCTACTTTGAAACGTACCACTGCTGAACGTTCCTTTACCGCTTTATACCCCTGTGCAACTTCGTGAGAAGAAAGGGGAGTTCCGCAGCGAGGACAATAAGGTACAATCTTAAATCCTTTATATAATAAGCCTTTATCCCAAATTTGCTTTAATGCCCACCACTCGGATTCAATAAAATCATCATGATAGGTTACATAAGGATCATCCATATCCGCCCAAAAGCCAACGGTACCGGAGAAATCCTCCCACATTCCCTTGTATTTCCATACACTTTCCTTACATTTGGAAATAAAGGGATCAAGACCATATTCTTCAATCTGTTCTTTTCCATCAAGTCCCAAAAGCTTTTCTACTTCCAGCTCCACAGGAAGACCATGAGTATCCCATCCTGCCTTTCTTGGTACCATATACCCTTTCATGGTACGATATCGGGGAATCATATCCTTAATTACACGGGTTAATACATGACCGATATGGGGCTTTCCGTTAGCCGTAGGAGGTCCGTCATAAAAGGTATAGGTTTCTCCTTCCTTGCGGTTTTCCATACTCTTCCTGAAAATATCATTTTCCTGCCAGTATTTGAGGGTTTCTTTTTCTCTGTCTACAAAATTTAGATTGGTGTCTACTTTTTGATACATAAGGCTTTCCTTTCTATATTATCATTATCTGGTAATTATTCAGTGCCGAAGCACAAAAAACCTCGTCCTGTAAAAGGACGAGGCTAAATCTCGTTATACCACCTGTTACATCGTACGCTTAAAAGTATACGTTCTTCCGGTAACGGGGAAGAGCCGGCCTCACCTACTAAATACTTTTTCGGCTGGCTGCTCAGAAGGGATTTTCCTGTAGTTCTTACTCAGTCCGGGCTTACACCACCCCCGGCTCGCTTTGCCTTTTAAAAAAACAGTACTGTCTTCGTCATCGCTTTCCTTACTAAGTTACTCCAAATCCAAGGTTTTGTCAATGTCATAATTCACAGTCTCTATTACGAATTGTAATTCCGTTACTTTTCACACCCACGACAATCACTTGCTGATTGACGTGGGTAGAATGTATGAATAAAGCTAAAGCGACACCCATCTCGCTGCAAGCGACTTTAAATATGGGTGTCGCTCGTTACTTTTTGCACCTTAGCTGGCTAAGGTGTGAAAAGTAACGTAATTCCTATATTTCTTTCCCCTGAAACTGGGCTCTGTATAAATCATAATACTTCCCTCTTTTTTTGATAAGTTCATCATGATTTCCTACTTCTGCAATCCTTCCTTTTTCCATAACAATAATCTTATCTGCATCCCGGATGGTTGACAGACGATGGGCGATAATAAGACTGGTTCTGTTTTTCATCAACTTAACCATGGCATCCTGAATCTTTTTTTCTGTTCTGGTATCCACAGAGGACGTAGCTTCATCAAGAATAAGAATTTTGGGATCTGCAAGAATGGCCCTAGCAATGGATAATAGCTGACGCTGTCCCTGAGACCAGGCTGCTCCTGCCTGGGTCAAATAGGTTCTGTACTTATCCGGAAGCCTTTCAATAAACTCCTGAAGATTAGATACTTTAACCGCTTCCCTTATTTCTGCCTCTGTGGCAGAAGGATTTCCATATTTTAAATTATTTTCTATAGTATCCGAAAAAAGAACAGTATCCTGTAATACAATGGCCATTTGTCTACGAAGATACTTCTTATTCATCTCCAAAATATCAATTCCATCAATAGTAATTTTTCCACTTTCCGGAAGATAAAAACGCATTAATAAATTGATGATCGTTGTTTTTCCACTTCCGGTTGCACCTACCAGCGCAATTTTTTGTCCCGGTTCAATATCCAGATTAAAATCATACAGCACCTGTTTCCCCGGCTCATAAGAAAAATTGATTCCCTGGAAGGAAATATTCCCTTTTAAGGTTTCCGGAATCCTTTCTCCTTTATCCTCTTCTTGCGGCTCCTCCAATAAGGCAAAAATTCGTTCTGCACCGGCAATTGCTGTCTGCACTGTTCCATAAAGCTGTGCAATTTCATTGATTGGACGGGAAAATTGTTTTGCATAAATTAGAAATGCGGATACTGTACCAATAGTAATTAAGCCCGTATAGGCAAAATACCCTCCAAAAGCAGCTACAATCACAAAACTAATATTGGAAATAGAATTCATCACCGGTCCCATTGCACCTCCAAGAATTTCTGCTTTCATGCTGATTCTTTTTAATTCCTCCGCTATTTCATTAAACTCTTCTGTCACTTCCTCTTGCTTATGAAAGGAAACGATGGAGCGATAGCCGGTAATCATCTCTTCTGCATGGCCATTTAGCTTTCCAAGCATAAATGCCTTTTTTCGATACACAAAGCGCATGATCTTTGACATTTTTTTCGTTATGAACACCGTAAGGATTACACTGATCATCGTAATTAAAGTTAATTGCCAGCAATAGGCAAACATTAAAATTACTGTCCCTATAACGGACAAAATTCCTGAACATAAGGTCCCAAGGCTTTGAGAAATTGTGTTCCCTACATTTTCCGCATCATTTGTCATCCGACTCATAATATCCCCACTGGAATGAGTATCAAGATAGGGAATAGATAAAGTATCAATTTTCTCAAAAATATCCCATCGAAGCTGCTTTCCCACATTTTGACTAATCCTTGCCGCCATTAAAGATTGTACCAGCTGTGCCAATGTATGAATAAGGTAGATACAAAGCAATATTTTTCCATAAGTAATTACTATTTGCCATTGTTTTATCTGCATTCCATCAATGGCCCTACCCTGTAAAAAGGGTGCCATCAAACTACAGATCGTAACAACAATCACCGAAAGAAATAAAAGGAGTAATGTGGCTCTTTCTCTTCTAAAATATACAAAAATCTTTTTCAATGTACTGCCAATCTGCTGTGCATATTCCACTTCCTGCCCCATCATTTTTCCCGGTGGTCCTGATCTTGTGGAAAAATTAACACTCATGATGTAGTTCTCCTTCCCTTTGCTGCGATGCATATATTTCTCTGTACAAGGTACAGCTGTCCATTAATTCCTTATGATGACCAAGAGCAATCATCCTTCCTCCGTCCAGTACCGCAATTCTGTCAGCTCTTAAGACTGTAGCAATTCTTTGTGCAACAATAATCTTTGTTTTCTCCGGATAAGCTTTCTCTAAAGCTTCATACAGCATAGCTTCTGTTTTCAAATCAAGGGCATTTGTCGCATCATCAAAAATTAAAATTTCATGTTCCTTTAATAGGTTTCTTGCAATAGAAATCCTCTGTTTTTGTCCCCCCGATAAAGAATGACCACGTTCTGTTACCTGAGTATCATAGCCATGGATGCTATCCTCAATAAACGAATGTGCCTGGGCGATGGAGGCTGCACATCTGACTTCTTCCTCCGATGCATCACTCTTTGACCACAAAATATTTTCTTTCAAACTTCTTGAGTAAAGCTCTGGCTTTTGCAGTACAATCGATAGTTTTTCTCTAAGGACAGACAAAGGATATTTCTTTACATTACTTCCATTCACCAGAACTTCACCTGCTGACACATCATAAAATCTGGGAATCAAATGAACCAGCGTACTTTTCCCACTCCCTGTAGTTCCGATAATACCGAAGGTTTCTCCTTCCCCAATCCGAAAAGAGATGTCCTTTAATACATAATTTTCATCCTTGTTATAAGAAAAGAATACATGTTTAAACTCAATAGTTCCTTTTTCTTCTCCTATCCGACAGCAGCTTCCGTCCACTATGGTATTCTTTATGAAAAAAACCTCTCTTAGACGATCTGCAGATGCTTTTCCTCTACTGAAGGTTTGAAAAATATTTGCCATAAAGGTAATTCCATGAAGAATCTGTGCAAGATAAGTAATTGCCGCCATAGTTTGCCCCGGAGTAATGGTGCCTTGGTATTTTATAGAGTAGCCTCCTACAAAAAGAACACCTACAATACAAAGATTTAACATAATATTCATAGAAGGAGAAAGAAAGGCCAATAAATACTGTACTGAAGTATTTACTTGATAATACTCTGTATTTACAGTATAAAATTTCTCCTTTTGCTCTTCTTCTCTTGCATAAGCCTTAATAACTCTGGCACCCAGAACTGTTTCTTGCAATAGATGGTGAATCCCATCCAGTTTTTTTTGTACAACAGCAAATTGAGGGGAAGCCTTTTTTAAGAAAAAAATTACTAATCCTACAACAAAGGGAAGTCCTAAGGCTGCCACCAATGCATACTCTGGAGATTGACGATATAGCATATATATTCCACCAAAAAGCATAACCGAATTTCTGATAAAGCCACGAACCATCATCATCACTGTTTGCTGCACTTGTGCCACATCAGAGGAAAGACGTGTAATCAAGGAGCCTGTTGAAAACTCTTCTGTTTCTTTGAACGAAAGATACATAATTTTTTTGAATAAATCTTTCCTTAGATCGTTTCCAAAATTCTGTGCAGCAAGATTTGCAAAAATATTACAAATAATTCCGCTGACTCCTCCCAAAAGCACAGTAAAAATCATCTTTATCCCTACAGATATAATTAAAGATATATCCTTGTGCATTACCCCTTCATCAATAATTTGAGCCATCATCGAAGGCTGCAGTAAATCCATAGTAACTTCCCCCACCATGAACAAGGGGGCTAAAAAACAAAATAACCAATATTTTTTTAAATAGTTAACCATTTTTCCCTTTCGTCAAAAAACAGGTGAGAGTACTTTCTCACCTGTTTCAACCTGCTATTTATTTAGTAATGCTCCCTCTAAATCAGAAAGCATAGTATCCAGTGCCTGTACTCCACCTGTTGAAGTATACCATACATTGGCATGCTCTATAAAATAAATAATTTTACCTTCTTTATAGCAATCAAGCTGTTTAATCAAATCATTTTCGATTACTTCTTTTGCACCAAGAACACCTTCCTCTGCCGCTCCTGTAGCTGTACTTCTATCAAGAACAAAGATATATTCCGGGTTTAACTCAATGATAGTTTCCCAGGAAGCATCTTCTCCATGGGTTGCTTTTGTTTCTTCCCCCACATTTTCTCCAAGGTTAACACCACCCAGCTCAGCTGCCAGAATATTTAACTGGCTTTCTGTATCCATTAAAGCCAGAGCATTGTTGTTATACATGGCAAGTAGAATATTTTTATCTTTAATTACTTCACTTAAGGCATCAATTCTTGTCTGATATTGTTCCATAACATTACTTACTTCTGCCTCTTTTCCAAAGATAGATGCAATGGTCATGGCATTATCAGTAGTACTTTGTACTACTCCCTTTTCATAGTCTACCCCCAGATAAACTACAGGTGCAATTGCACTTAAATCATTATAAGAGGCACTTAAACGACCACCAATAAAAATAATGTCAGGCTCACAGGCTGCTACCTGTTCCAGATCTGCTGTCTTAATAGAGCCTAAATTTGCAATAACTCCATTGGAATCCTCCGGATTATACTTTGTTAAATAGTCAATAGTTACCTTGGAACTACCAACAATTCTATCTCCCAATCCTAAGGTATCAAGAATATCAAGAGAAGGCATATCAATTACTGCAATTCGTTGAGGAACAAAGGGTACCTCCAAATCAGCTATTGTACGATCACCATTTAAGGACTGAATAGTAATTGTTTCTGGCTTTTGATCCCCTGCTACTTCAGAAGTTCCTTCTTCTGTTTCTGGCTGTGTTGCAACCTCTGTTTCTGCTTCTGCTGCGGTTTCTACAGAAGTGTCAGCAGATGCTGTTGTACTTCCACAGGCTGTTAAAGCAAATGCCATTGTCAATGCAAATACTGAAGTTAATAATTTTCTTTTCATAAAAAATCTCCTTTTTGTTTCTTTATATAGTAATTGTTCGAAATTTAATCTATTCCTTTGCCCCGAACAATAACTGACATTAATATTAATAATATACAGATAGGGGTTTTCCCTTAACATTAATGATTTCAAAATCAACTTTGTAAATATCGTGAAGACATTCTTTATTAATTACTTCCTCTACTGTTCCGAATTTTGCAATTTTTCCATCAGCAAAGGCACAAACATAGTCAGAATAAAAAGCAGCATAATTAATTTCATGAAGAACAAGAATTACTGTTTTTCCAAGTTCATCACATAGCCTTCTTACCATGCGCATTAAATTTGAAGCATGGTATATATCAAGGTTATTTGTTGGTTCGTCAAACAAAATATAATCTGTATCCTGTGCTATCACCATGGCAATATAGGCTCTTTGTCTTTGTCCTCCGGATAATTCATCTATAAATCTATCCTCTATAGACTCCAATTCCATGTAAGCAATAGCCTTGTCTACTATCTCTTTGTCTTCCTTCGTCAGATGACTCCCTGAATAAGGAAATCTTCCAAAACTTACCAGCTCCCGTACCGTAAGCTTTAACTGCACATTATTATGCTGGGTAAGAATGGCCAGTTTCTTAGCCAATTCTTTACTTTTCCACTTGTTCAAATCTTTATCTTCGAAATGGATGATTCCTGCATCCCTTGCAACAAGACGGGATATCATTCCCATAACGGTAGATTTTCCTGCTCCGTTGGGACCAATCAGAGAAAGCACTTTTCCCTTTGGTACCTGAAAACTTACCTCATCTACCACTGTTTTTGATCCATAGTTTTTTATTAAGTCCTGTACATTCATATCCTAAGAATTTGCTCCTTTCTTATACAGCAAAAGATATAGGAAGTAGATTCCACCACCAATAGTTACAAAGGTACTTACCGGTACGGTAAAATGAAATATATGCTGGGAAATCATCTGCCCTCCAACCAAGGCAATCATTCCCAGTAATGATGCTCCAAAAATCAAATGAGTATGCTTATATGTTTTCATGATTTGTCTGGATAAATTTGCAACAATTAAGCCTAAAAAAGATACCGGTCCTATGGTAGCCGTTGCTACCGCAATACAAAGTACTACTCCAAATAATAATCTTCTAATTGCATGATCATAATCTACGCCAAGATTAATTGCCTGATTTCGTCCCATGGCAATCACGTCCAGCTGTCTTAGATCCGGGATAAGAAAAATTCCAATCAACAGAAGACAGACAATAGCAATGGTAATAATCTCACCGTTTACATTATTAAAATCTGCCACCAAAGTAGTTAGTAAGGTATCGTATTCATCCGGTTCCATTATCCTGATCATAGAGGACTGAATACTGCCAAAAAAGGAGGATAATACAGTACCAATTAACATAATATATAAAATATTATGTCCTGTTTTCTTGAACAAGTACCAATACACCAGCGTTGCCACGATTCCCATAGTAATTAAATCCACACAAAAGGAAAGATTTGGATTTAAATACAAGGGACTGCCTGTTCCCACAACAAATACTACTGCCGTATGCAAAAATGTATAAATGGAATTCATTCCCAGAAGAGCCGGCGTTACAATTTGATTATTTACAATAGACTGAAAAATCAATGTAGCAGCACCAATAGCCACAGCAGCAATTACCATACACACTAAGGTGGGCAAGCGCAGACCAAGAATATATTGAAACAACTTAGGCTTACTAAGGTAAGAATTAAATAATAAATATCCAACTACAGAAGCAAGAACACTGATTATCAAAATCAGGTAAACCGTTCGATTACGTCTCCTTCTTTTTTTACGTTCTTCATTGCTCATTTACAGCCACCTTTCTTCCTCCATTTAACTTATAAAACAGCATAATGATGAAAATAACACTTCCTACAGACCCCACAATCAATTCAATAGGCACTTCATAGGGCTTGATAATGCTTCTGGCAATCATATCGCAAAGCAAAACAAAAATTGCTCCAAAAAGTGCTGTATCAATCAAAGTTCCTCTAATCTTATCTCCTTTAAAAAGAACAACTAAATTTGGTACAATGAGACCAATATAGGAAATCTGTCCAACTACCACAATAATACTTGCTGTAATTACTGCCGAGATGGAAAGACCAAGAATGAGAATCCCCTGATAATTAATTCCAAGATTTTTAGAAAAATCCTCTCCCATTCCTACAATGTTAAAATGATTTGCATAAATAAAAGCCAGGATAATCAATGGAACCACCAAATATACAAGTTCGTAATTCCCTTGTAAAATTAAGGAAAAGGAACCGGAAAAATAGGTGGAAAGCTGTTGCGTTATCTCCCATTGATAACCAAGAAAATTGGTAATTCCGCCGATAATATTTCCAAACATAATACCAATCAATGGTACCAGCACTGCATCTTTAAATTTAATTCGCTGGATAAAAAATACAAATAGCAGGGTTCCCACAATGGCCAGGATAAAGGCAAAAATTGTACGTACTGCCAGACCCATAGTCGGAAAAGCAATCATAGCAAGGGCTATTCCAAATTCCGCTGACTGTATGGTTGCCCCGGTAGTAGGGGAGACAAACTTATTCATACAAAGCTGCTGCATAATAAGACCTGCAACGCTCATCCCCACTCCTGTACAAAGTATGGCAAGAAGTCTTGGTATTCTGGCCAAAAGAAAGATATCAGAATAAATCGATTTTTCACCTGAAATAAGAGTTGAGATTCCAATATCCGTGGCCCCCATAAATAAAGACATAATGGCCAGAATAATTAATATAATGAACAATATGATGGTTGATTTGTATTTCACCTTACATTCCTCCAATATGTTAGTTTCTGCTAACCTTGTTCTAAAAATATATTCGTCCTGTAGTAAGACGAATATATTTGTCTTATTAATTCTCCATTTAGTAATATATATAGAACTTTTGTTAGTCTTTTCTAACGACTAACAGAATATATCATCTTACCGGGAAAAAGTCAATCCATATTTGCAATTCTTTTATTACAACATGGTAGTTCCTTGTAGCTTTATTGTAAAATTTATTATTTTATGTTAAATTAGTATAAATTTAAAAGCCAAAGTAAAGGAGGCTAACCATGTCGAATCACAGTTTAACTTTATTAACTGATCTTTACGAACTTACTATGATGCAGGGCTATTTCAAAAATAAGGATCAAAACGAAACCGTTATCTTTGATGCTTTTTATCGTAACAATCCCCAGGATAGTGGATATGCCATTTGTGCCGGTCTTGAGCAGGTGATTGATTATATTAAAAATCTTCATTTTAGCAAAGAAGATATTTCCTATCTACATAGTCTTGGTATTTTTGATGTTGATTTTCTGGATTACCTTTCCACCTTCCGTTTTACCGGAGATATTTACGCCATTCCGGAAGGAAGTGTGATGTTTCCCAGAGAGCCTATGATCAAGGTCATTGCACCTATTATGGAAGCTCAACTTATAGAAACTGCAATTTTAAATATCATAAATCATCAAAGCCTCATTGCCACCAAAGCTTCCCGTGTTTGCTATGCTGCCAAAGGGGATGGTATTATGGAGTTTGGACTTCGCCGGGCACAAGGTCCCGATGCAGGTACTTACGGTGCAAGAGCTGCTATGATTGGAGGCTGTATTGGAACCAGCAATGTTTTGGCAGGTCAGCTATTTGATGTTCCGGTAAAGGGAACCCATGCCCATAGCTGGATTATGAGCTTTCCCGATGAATATACTGCCTTTAAAACTTATGCTTCCCTGTATCCTTCCGCCTGTATTCTTCTGGTGGACACTTACGATACCTTAAAATCAGGAGTTCCCAACGCCATTCGTGTCTTTACCGAAATGAGAGAGGCAGGAATCCCCCTTTCCTCCTATGGTATCCGTCTGGACAGTGGTGATTTGGCTTATTTATCAAAAAAATCGCGAGAAATGCTGGATTCTGCCGGCTTTGAGGATGCCGTAATTTCCGCCTCCAACGATCTGGATGAATTTCTAATTGATAGCTTAAAGGCACAAGGAGCCACCATAACTTCCTGGGGTGTAGGAACAAATTTAATTACTTCCAAGGATTGTCCCTCTTTTGGCGGAGTCTATAAGCTGGCAGGACTTGTAAAGCCGGATGGTACTGTAATTCCCAAAATCAAACTTTCAGAAAATACAGAAAAGGTAACCAATCCCGGCAATAAAACTATCTATCGAATTTACGAAAAAGAAACAGGGAAAATTAAGGCGGATTTGATTGCTTTGGTAGATGATGTATTTGATCCAAAAAAACCGCTACTGCTCTTTGATCCCCTGGAACCCTGGAAAAAAACAAAGCTTCCTGCAGGAAGCTATACCATGAAGGAACTACTGGTTCCTGTATTTTTAAAAGGTGAATGTGTTTATACTTCTCCTTCTGTCATGGAAATCCGAGATTTTTGTCAAAAAGAGCTGGATACCCTTTGGGATGAAACAAGGCGTCTGATGAATCCTCATAAGGTTTATGTAGATCTTTCTCCCAGATTGTATGATATGAAAATCAGTCTTTTAGACAAAATGAACAGTTAATAAAAAATCAGCCAATCCCCTTAAGTGGTGTCGGCTGATTTTTTATTAAAAATACAGATTTATTATTCCAAGGATTACTGCGACGGAAGCAAGTATCTGAGCGTACAAAAATTCCTTTCCTTTTCGTTCCAATACAAATGCACCTATTGCTGCCAGTATCACTGCAATTTTAAATTCTTCTGTGCTTTTCCATTCCTGTTTTCCTCTTTCGTTTCCCTATTCTAACTACTATCCTTAGTGTAACGGTTTCTAAATAACTATACTATTCACATAGAATATTTTTCTGAGAGTGAAGTTCAAAAAACGTAGGCGTAGCGGGCTACGCTGAGGATTTTTGAATCTTTGCTATCAGGAAAATAGGCATGTGATAT
>JAFXGR010000170.1 GCA_017520155.1 Lachnospiraceae bacterium | reverse complement strand
GATAAAGGAAACTATTTCCTCCCAATAGCCTTTTACGTAAGCCTCCTGCATAGGAGTATCGTATTCATCCAGCAGGATGATCACCTTTTTCCCGTAGTATTGATATAAAAATTTAGACAGCTGATGCAAAGATAGCGTCAGCTCTGTTTCATTTGCTTCGTCTAATACGATTCTTTGAAAAAAAGACTGATCTCCTTTCGTCAGCAATTCACTGTTTCTTATTACATTATGGCTTTCATATAGATTTTTAATTAATTGATTGATTACCACCTTTGAAGAAGTGAAGTCTGCCTTCTTTACATTGGCAAAAGAAAGAAAAATCACCGGATAAGTTCCCTGCAGCTTTCTGTACTTTTCCTCATTCCAAATAGAAAGACCTTCAAACAAATCTTCTCTTCCCTGATACTTGACAGAAAAAAACTGCTCCATCATACTCATATTCAGGGTTTTTCCAAAACGTCGTGGGCGAGTAATTAACGTGGTTTCATCTTCGTTTTCCCACCATTCCTTAATAAAATTTGTTTTATCAACATAAAAACAGTTCCTTTCCCTGATATCCGCAAAATTTTGTCTTCCTATGGCTACGGTTCGTTTCATCCTTACCTCCTTAACAGAAAAAACCACTATACTTATCTTTTATAAGTATAATGGTTTTTGCTATGTTTTACAAAGGGGAATTATACCACCAGTAAAAGAAGTATCATCATCGGGACATTTTCGTTTAACTACCCTGAAAAACAAAATCGTTCCCGGATTTGCCATGATTACCGTTACACTGGATTCCTGTAAAATTTTGTTTTATTAATTGATTTTTCTTTCTTAATCTCCAAAGTTGATTCCCAGCATCTTTGCTTCCTTAATAATGGCAGATTTAGGATCTACCATCTTCAATTTTCCTGCTACTTCTTCTAACGGTACTTTTACGATTTCACGATTTTTATAGCCTACCATAAAACCATATTCTCCCTTTAAAATCAATCTTCCTGCCTCTGCCCCTAAACGACTTGCAAATACACGGTCATAAGGACATGGGCTTCCACCTCTTTGGGTATGTCCGGGTACGGTAACACGAACTTCTTTTCCTGTTTTTTTCAAAATCTTATCGGCAATTTCGTAAGAAACAGAAGGGTAAGGATAATTTTTCATCTTTTCCTTATATTCCTTTTTCGATAATTTTGCATCTTCTTTGGAAATGGCACCTTCTGCTACTGCCAAAATGGTAAATCGGCTTCCTTTTGCATTTCTTTCATTAATCTTATCAATTACCTTGTCAATATCATAAGGAATTTCCGGAATTAAAATAATGTCTGCTCCACCGGCAATTCCGGCATTTAAGGTAAGGTATCCTACCTTATGCCCCATTACTTCCACAATAAATACACGTCCATGGCTGGAGGCTGTGGTATGAATCATATCAATGCAATCTGTTGCAATATTTACTGCACTCTGGAAACCAAAAGTCATATCTGTTCCATAGAGATCATTATCTATGGTCTTTGGTAAAGTAATAACATTTAATCCCTCTTCTCTTAACAAATTAGCTGTTTTGTGGGTTCCATTTCCTCCCAAAACCACAAGACAATCAAGACGCAGCTTATGATAAGTCTGCAGCATAGCATCTACCTTATCCAATCCATTCTCATCAGGATCCTTAATCGTCTTAAAGGGCGTACGGCTACTTCCCAGAATGGTTCCTCCCTTTGTTAAAATTCCGGAAAAATCAGCCCAGGTCAACATTCTGAAATTGCTGTAAATCAATCCCCTATATCCATCTAAAAATCCATAAATCTCTACCTGTTCTCCACTATTTAATAAGGATTTTACTACTCCTCGCATAGCGGCATTAAGTGCCTGACAATCTCCTCCGCTGGTCAACATTCCTATTCTCTTCATCCCGAAACCCTCCTTTAAATTAGTATTAAGATAATTATATTATACTTCCTATTATTTCACAACTTTTTTGTTTGATTTCTTTAATTTTCTAACTTTATAGAAGTGTTTAGTTTGATAATAAAAATTTTCTTTTTTTGTTGCATCCTATTTGCTTTTTGTATACAATAAAATATATCTTATTTTGGAGATGTACCCAAGTGGCTGAAGGGACCGCTCTCGAAAAGCGGCAGGCCGGTAATCCCGACGCGAGGGTTCAAATCCCTCCATCTCCGTTTTTTGTAATCAGTTTATTTTTCCACAATCTTATAACAATAATTGGTATCATAGGTGCGCACATATAAATATCCCTCTTTTTCCATAATATACTCTGCCATGGAATCAATCGGAATCCTTTCAGTTACTATTCCCGTATTTTTATCTAAAATGTAAAGATAATCATCTTCTGCTGTAAATCCATAACCACAGATAATAGAGTCACCTACAATTTCAAAGGAATAAGAATTACATACCAGCGGCCTGGTTTTCCATCGTATACTAAAATCAGAAAGTTCTATGGCTGTAATATAGGCTGTTTCCGGAGAAGATTCTGAATAAGTATTATGAGAGGTTGCTACATATAAAAGATT
>JAFXGR010000169.1 GCA_017520155.1 Lachnospiraceae bacterium | reverse complement strand
TGGAAGGAGAAAAACGCTCTTATTAGGAATCCTTATCTTTACCCTTGGTTCCATTCTAAGCGGACTTTCTAAATCCCTTCTCTTTCTGCTAATAGCAAGATTTGTAGTCGGAATTGGTACTGCAGCCATTTCTCCTACAGTTATGTCCTATATTATTACAGAATTCCCGCCCAAACAGATTGCTAAGGGGTTCTCCTTTTACATGCTGATTTCCAGTGTAGCTGTTATCTTTGGACCAACCCTTGGGGGACTGATTTTGGAGGCTTCCGGCTGGCGGGCACTTATGTGGATATCTTCTATCATATGTGTCATATTTATGTCACTATGTTTTTTTACACTTCCTAAACAGACTTTTGTCAGAAAACCTTTAAAGAATTTTGACCTGGCCGGAGCATTTCTTGTCATTGTTTTTTTTAGCCTTTTGCTTTGTGTTCCGTCCTTTGGTCAAAACTTTGGATGGACATCCGTTCCCTTCCTACTGGTACTTACTATGGCACTTATCATGTTGGTGCTTCTCATAGTAACAGAAAAAAAAGCAAAGAATCCTATTCTTATCGGATCTTTTATGGCTCGAAAAGCCTTCATTATGCCTGTTATCATCCTTTTTTTAACTCAGGGATTAATGCAGGCAAACATGACCAATACCATTGTATTTGTAAATTACACTCAACCAACAAATACCACCCTTTCCGGATATGCAATCTCGATTATGTATGTTGGAATGTCCCTTGGTTCGATTCTCATAGGACCTCTGGCTGACCGCTTTGAACCGAAGCATATTTTGACCGTCTCTCTCCTGCTGACAGGCACAGGATGTGGAATCATGTTTTTCTTTTCTCAAACCACAACCTTCTTCCTACTGGCAGCATCCCTTGGTACTTTAGGTCTGGGACTAGGAGCAAATGCTGCTATTTTTATGAAAATTGTTCTCTCCAATCTGCCTATCGAAACTGCTGGTTCCGGTACCGGTATCTATGGACTTTTCAGGGACCTTGCTGCCCCTTTTGGGGTTGCAGTATTTGTGCCTATGTTTACCAATGAGATTACTCGTTTATCTGCGGATACTACTACTAATTTATCCGTATCAGATGTCGCAGTCAGTTCCATCCAAATGCTTGCAATCATTGAACTGGTCTGTGTTGGTATAGGTATCTTTATTGTTCAGTTACTACCTAAAATTTATAAAGAGAATAATTTAAAAGGAGACTAACAACCATGAGATTAGAAAACAAAGTCATACTCATAACAGCCTCTACCAGAGGAATCGGGCTTGCCTGTGTAAAAGCATGCGCTAAGGAAGGTGCCATTGTCTATATGGCTGCACGTAACTTAGAAACTGCCGAAAAAATTGCAAAAGAATTAAATGCACAAGGATATCGTGTGAAATATGTTTATAACGATGCCGGTGAACCGGACACCTTTTTATCCATGGTGAACAAAGTCGTGGAAAAAGAAGGACATCTTGATGTGTTGGTAAACAACTTTGGAACCTCCAATCCTAAAAAGGATTTAGACTTTTCTCACACAAACATCACCGATTATCTGGATATTGTAACACTAAATCTTAGAAGTGTTTTTATGGCAAGTCAGGCAGCTGCAAAGCATATGGCAAAACATGGAGGCGGAAGCATTGTGAATATTTCTTCCATTGGAGGATTGGTACCGGACATCTCACAGGTTGCCTATGGCAGCAGCAAGGCCGCCATCAACTACCTGACAAAATTAATTGCCGTACAAGAGGCTTCTCACCATATCCGTTGCAATGCTGTCTTGCCGGGAATGACCGCAACAGAAGCCGTTGAAAAGCATCTCTCTGAAGATTTCCGAAACCTGTTTCTTCGTCACATACCATTAAAGAAAATCGGATTACCTGAGGAAATCGCTGCTGCTGTAGTCTATTTTTCCAGTGATGAATCCGCCTATACTACCGGACAAATTCTTGCCATATCCGGTGGCTTTGGTCTCGCCACACCCATTTATGGAGATATTACCGGCACAAAAACATCCCGCACTTGAAAAGGACTGCTGTCTAAACTAAATATGCCTCTTATATAATCATAAAAAAAGTAACCAATGCTTCTTTGGTTACTTTTTTACTCTCTACTGTTCTGCAATCCTTGCAGCTAATTCTTCCAAGTACATCCACCTATCCATCTTTTCTTCCAATAGACTCTCTACCGCTTCTTTGTCAGCCATAATCTGATTCAATTTTACAAAGTCTGTTGATACTGCAGCTATTTCACATTCCAGTTTTTCTATTTTTTCTTCCAGTGCAGCAATATCGCTTTCAATGGTTTCATAATCCTTTTGTTCCTGATAAGTAAACTTTAATTTCTGAGGACCCTTGGGTTTTCCTTTCTTTTCTTTTACTTCGTTTTGGCTTCCAGATACATTTTTACCTTTG
>JAFXGR010000168.1 GCA_017520155.1 Lachnospiraceae bacterium | reverse complement strand
TGATGGGAAGTATGTTTGCAGGCTGTGATGAAAGCCCCGGGGATTTTGAATTATTCCAGGGAAGAAAATATAAGGTATACCGTGGTATGGGATCTATTGCCGCTATGGAAAACGGAAGTAAGGACCGTTATTTCCAGTCTAATGCCAAGAAGTTGGTACCGGAAGGTGTGGAAGGGCGAGTTGCTTATAAGGGAATGGTAGAGGATACTGTTTTCCAGATGCTGGGAGGATTAAGAGCCGGAATGGGATACTGTGGAACAGCTACCATTAAGGAATTACAGGAAAAGGGAAGATTTGTTAAGATTTCCGCTGCCTCCTTAAAGGAAAGCCATCCTCATGATATCCATATTACTAAGGAAGCACCTAATTACAGTGTAGATGCATAATGTGTTTAAAAGGATTCGCCTACAGCGAATCCTTTTATCGCGTATTAAGAAAATCTTGTTAACTAAAAAGCCTTATGATACAATAAAAGTCATAAACAAGAGGAGAAAAATCATGAGTGTAGAAAAAAATGAAATCGTAGAAGAAACGAAGGAAGTAGTTTCAAAGAATTTTATTGAACAGATCATTGATAAAGATTTGGCAGAGGGTGTTTATGACACCGTGCATACCAGATTTCCGCCGGAGCCTAACGGATATCTCCATATCGGACATGCAAAAAGTATTTTATTAAATTATGGATTAGCGCAAAAGTATAACGGAAAGTTTAATATGCGTTTTGATGATACTAATCCCACTAAGGAAAAAATTGAGTTTGTTGAATCTATTAAGGCAGATATACAGTGGCTGGGAGCAGACTGGGAAGACCGCCTGTTTTTTGCCTCCGATTATTTCCAGGAAATGTATGAGGGTGCCATTAAGCTGATTAAAAAAGGAAAAGCCTACGTTTCGGATCTTACCGCAGACCAGATTAGAGAATATAGAGGAACCTTAACGGAACCGGGGAAAGAAGATCCCGGCAGCAAACGGACCATAGAAGAGAATCTTCAGCTTTTTGAAGAGATGAAAAATGATAAATATGCAGATGGAGAGAAGGTACTGAGAGCAAGAATTGATATGGCTTCTCCCAACATGAATATGAGAGATCCGGTTATCTATCGTGTGGCTCATATTCCTCATCATAATACAGGCGATCAGTGGGTAATTTATCCTATGTATGATTACGCCCACCCCATTGAAGATGCCATTGAAGGGATTACCCATTCCATCTGTACTTTGGAATTTGAGGATCACAGACCATTATATGACTGGGTGGTAAGAGAATTGGAATATCCCAATCCTCCTAAACAGATTGAATTTGCAAAGATGTATCTCACCAATGTGGTAACGGGAAAACGATATATTAAGAAACTGGTAGAGGATGGAATTGTAGATGGATGGGATGATCCCAGACTGGTTTCCATTGCTGCCTTAAGAAGAAGAGGTTTTACCCCGGAATCCTTAAAGATGTTTGTGGATCTTTGCGGAGTAAGCAAAAGTAATTCTTCCGTAGATTATGCTATGCTGGAATACTGCATCAGAGAAGATCTGAAGCTGAAAAAATCCAGAGTAATGGCAGTATTGGATCCCATTAAACTGGTAATTGATAATTATCCCGAAGGCCAGGTGGAAATGTTGGATGTGCCCAACAACTTGGAAAATGAAGCTTTGGGAAATCGTCAGGTTCCCTTTGGAAGAGAACTGTATATTAACCGCGATGATTTTATGGAAGAGCCTCCTAAGAAATATTTCCGTTTATATCCGGGAAATGAGGTTCGCCTTATGTACGGCTACTTTGTTACCTGTACCGGATGCGTAAAGGACGAAGAGGGAAATGTTGTGGAAGTACATTGTACCTATGATCCGGAAACAAAAAGCGGAAGCGGCTTTACCGGAAGAAAGGTAAAGGGAACAATTCACTGGGTACCGGTAGACCAGGCAGTAAAAGCAGAAGTAAGATTATATGAAAATATCATTGATGAAGAAAAGGGAGTATATAATGAAGACGGCAGTCTGAATTTAAATCCTAATTCTATTCAGGTATTGAAGGATTGCTATATCGAGCCTGTGGTAAAGGGTGCAAAGGCTTATGATACCTTTCAGTTTGTTCGTCAGGGATATTTTTGTGTAGACAGCAAGGACTCCAAGCCGGATCAGCTGGTATTCAACAGAATCGTATCCTTAAAGAGTTCTTTTACCCTACCTAAATAAAGCAGCATATAGGAAAACAGTAAAGTTTTATACCGTTTTTAAAAGAAGATAACGGTAAAGAAGAGGGTTTGTACAAATGATAGGAAATGATGCAGAAAAACTGTTTGATAAAAAATATACCTGTCCCATTTGTGAAAATGAGTTTACAGCAAAGACAGTAAAATCAGGGAAGGCAAGATTGATTAAAACAGAGATAGACTTAAGAAATGTGTACGAGGGAATTGAGCCTTTAAAATATGATATTATTCTTTGTCCCAAATGCGGATATGCAGCTTTATCACGTTTTTTTCCCACAGTTACGGCAGTACAGGAAAAGTATATTACAGAAAAGATTACTCCCAATTATAAACATATTCCGGAAACGGGAGATGAATACACCTTTGAGCAGGCGCTTAATCGTTACAATATAGCTTTTGCCAATGCAGTAGTAAAGGTGGCTAAGGCCAGTGAAGGGGCATACTTATCCTTAAAATCAGGCTGGCTGTGCAGAAGTTATAAGGAAAGTCTGGATCCGGAAACGGAAGGTTATCAGGAAAGTTTTCAGCGAATCGAAACTATGGAAAAAGATTATCTGAAAAGAGCCTATGATTTATTTGTTAAGGCAGTACAGTCAGAATCCTTCCCTATGTGTGGGATGGATGAAAATACGGTAGATTATCTTTTGGCAGCCTTGGCCATGGAGTTTGGAGATTATTTTGACGCCTCTAAGCTGTTGTCCAAGTTAATTACTTCCTATTCCGTAAGCAATCGATTAAAGGATAAGGCAAGAGATGCCAAGGAGGTTCTTCAGGCAAAAATGAAAGAAGCCGGTGTAGAGGAATAAACAAAAAAGTGTCTGAGATCATCAGACACTTTTTCTTTGTATAAAAGTTATAAGCTAAGCTGTTTACTATCTTAAGTCTACATAATGACGGCTAAATTTCAGATTAGATAAGTCTAAAAAGTCCACAATATCTTCAGCCTCATCTTTTTCATTATTCTCAGCAACACAATTAAGCTGAGATTGCTTTTTCTTTTGAAAAAAGTAGTAGATTCCGGCAAGAACAGAAGCCAGCCCGATGAGACAAAGAACAAACTTTATGATTTTTTTATACATAGGATTCCCCTTTCCATCCAATGGATTATTTCATGATTTTGGGTAAGCTGGATAAAGCTTTTCCCTAGTGTAACGGTTTCTAAATAACTATACCATTCACATAGAATATTTTTCTGAGAGTGAAGTTCAAAAAACGTAGGCGTAGCGGGCTACGCTGAGGATTTTTGAATCTTTGCTATCAGGAAAATAGGCATGTGATAT
>JAFXGR010000167.1 GCA_017520155.1 Lachnospiraceae bacterium | reverse complement strand
CCCTATCAGTTACCCAAGCTGTTACCTCATAGGTCCCCGGCTTTACAGAATAAGGATCTATAGGTTTAATCGTGGGTGTCATTCCTTCATGCAGCTGTACGACTTCAAACCGGGAATCCAGTGATAGAATATCAAATATATCGATTTCCTTCTCACCTTTTTTGAACACCAGCTCTTTTGCTTCAAAATCATTTGTCTTAAGCGTAACAGTTTCTGCTGTTATCACCGGAGCCTTTGAATCCTTCATGGTTACCGAAATTGATACATTTTGCAAATAATACGTTCTGCCATACTCATCTTTACATTCTACATAGCTTACGTAACCATTAAATTTATCCTTGGGAATATAATTAAAAATAGTTGTAAGCGTTACCTTCCCGGGTACTGATTGATACCAACTGTTACCATCATTTTTATCATAGTAAATTGCAAATTTGCTTGCAAAATAATTTGACTGTCCCTTTACATTGGCACTTAAAAGTGTCCCCACACTAACAATCTCATGCTTTTTATTTGAAAGAGTCAGCATAAATTCATTAGTTTCTTTTATTTTTAACGTATAGTTTGCGGTTAATTTTGCAGGACTCAATTTGGGAATGGAGCTACTCTGTTTTCCTATCTTAAGAGTGACTGAAAGGGGTTTTGATGCCGCCATAAAGTCACCATTTTCTCCGGTGTTTCCAAACACAAAATTCAGCTTATAGCTGCCATTCAGAACGGGATACCAGGACTGATCCTGGTCTTCAGGCCTTGGAGCATTAAAGGTTAAGGTTATCTTATTATCCTCAATTTTTAAGGGTTTTTCCAAGGATTCTCCACCGGTATATTTTCCTGCCCTGTCTAAAAACTTATATTTATAGTCATCAAACAGCTTAACCTGATCAACAGCTACGTAAACACTGTCATAGGTAATACCTTTGGGGAATTTCACATTGTAAGTTACTGAGATCTTCTCCTGAAATTCAACCGGCTTATCTTTAGTAGATACAGTTGGTGTCCTTCCCGTTTGATAAAATGTATTTTCTAGCGTGCATACTTTCTTTATATTAGGTTTTACCGACATATCTGTCAAGATAAGACTCATCTTAGCTGCAGTTGCACACACATAGTAAATTCCTCTTTCCGGGTACTTATAAAGGATTTTTCCTCCTTTAACCTCTAATTTATGATTTGCATAAGTGGCTCCATTTCCGTTCATCTCTACTACAGATACCACACATGCATAATCTTTAGCTTTACTCACCTGCACCGTTTCATTCTCTTGGTTCCGATTTATGATGTAGTCTCCCCAAGAACTATTTGTTGTATCATACTCCTGAACAGTTAATCCAATTTCTTTTGTATTACGATATCCAATAGTTAATTTTTCCAAAACTGCCTTTGTTTTGCTTCCATCATTGGCCGTTACCGTAAGTTTTATATTTTTTCCCAGCTTGCCCGGAAGAAGCATACCATCTTCATCTATACTTATGGCATTTTTATTACTTGTAGTATAAGTAAGCATTTTACTTTCTACAGAAAGCATTTCTTCTTTGCTGTATATTTCCTTTTTCTCTACTCCTTTTTTCAATACAGCCAACTGAGTACCGTATATTTCCTGTGCTTCCACAGTGCTGCCGCTTCTGGCAACCACTCTATAGTCTGTTCCTTCATTACGAACAATAACAGCTTCTCCCATCTCCATTGGCTGATTAGTAATAGTAAATAAAACACCTCTCTCTAGTGGATTATCCTGATAATCTGCTGCCTTTGCAAACAGGTAGTAGGTATCGTTTCCACTTATAATATAATTCTTTGCCACTGTAACCTGTCCGTTTTTCACAGATAACAATTTACTGTCAACAGGCTTACCTTCTGCATCACATATAGACCAAAGCACTTTTTTGGTCTTTGGTTGTTTTAAGCTGTCTCCATTATTATATACTACCTGTGCTTTAAAGCTTGCTGCCTTACCTGCCGGCTTATAGATTGCAGACGGAGCTTTAATTTCAATATCATAGATATTTTGTACTACTGTAAGCTTAATCTCCGCTGGTTTTGCATAAGTATTCTCCTGGGCTGTTGGAAAAACTTTTACTGTATAATAATTGCCCGGAACTGCCGTTTCACTTACACTGGCGAAAATGTTTCCCTCTTCATCACAAGTAATTTCTATAGAATCTCTTGAATCTATATAGGAACTTAACATCGCACTAATTCCTTTTACCGTGGTGTTCTTTCCATAGGATGCTGTTCCTATCTTTACATTCTTCTGTCCTACATAAAGAGTAGTGGTTCCTTTTTTAATAGTAAGCTTATCTTCAAAATAGAAGGCCTTAACAATTACATTTTTTAAAGCAGCAGCCTTTGATTTAAATAAGACTATATTATTATTCTCACTACCTTCTTCCTCTATATTTGCACCTTTTTCAATCTGAAGAAGTTCTACACTAACATTATATTTTCTCTGATAAGATGAACCATAAGTATTATACTGCTTATTTACCGCCTCCACTCTAATGGGATTAGCCGCCTCTTCATAAGGGATGTATCGTACAATCTGATTTATAATTGTATTGGCACTAACATCATACTGGTCATAGGCTGTAAGCTTATAGTAATACTCTCCTTCTTCATAAGGTGTCACTCCCGGCATATTAACTGAAAGACTAAAACCATAGGCATCAGACTCTACAACTTTTACGGTAGGTTGTTTAGCAACCCAGTCCGGAGCCTTAGTGGTAATTATCAGACTTGCCAGTACTTTTTCTATTCCGGGATAGTTTAAGGTAAGCTTAACCTTTTCACCTGCTTTAGAAGTAGTTACACAAACCCTAAGTTTGCCTTCTTCTGTAATTTCAGCTGCAACGGGAATTTCCTCAGCTTCTGTTTCACACATAATATCAATCTCTTGAAGATCAATATTAGCTTTTGCCGGTATCTTTACTAAGGCATATTCAACCTCACTGCGTACCGGTAAGCTTACGGAACTATTAACCTTTCCATTGATTTTAATCTCTTTAATTACAGGATTTACTGTCAGCTTATAGGTAAATTGCTTACCTTCCACAGAAATATTCATCTCTAAAGTTTTTTCTGAATCATCCGGATTTACTTTAAAAATAGCATATTCATTACCTTCCGGTAATTCAGGATCCACTTTTCCTACTGTCTTTCCCTTGGTAATGGAAAAACTCTTCAGTTCCAATCTTTCATTTCCCTGATACACTTCAACCTGATAGGATTTATTTGCATCTACGCTATAGGTGTTTTTGTTTGGACTAAGAGAAACATTTCCATCTTCCGACAATTCAACTCTGTAAAGTCCCTGAGTTTTAATTAAGGATTCTACCTGATCTGTTACCTTTATTGTATAGGTAAATCCTGTTGCTTCAATTGTTTCATTTTTGGCTATTTCTGTTCCTACGGTGGTTGTTGCACTTGTGAATTCATAATTTTCACTACTAAGATCGGTAACAATGGTCATTTCTGTTCCGTAAGGTACTTCATAAGTATATACAGTTCCTTTGCCATCCTCTGTAGGCTCCCAACGTGACGGACTTAAATGAAGACCATTTACCAATGCATTTAATAAAATAATTTCACTACGATCCACTGTTATATTAACCGGTATAGCAGTATTTTCTTCTAATTCCTTAGGATCTTCATTATCTGTAAGATTATCGCCTGTTACCATAATAGCAAAACTATCTATTACTTTCTCTGCAGAAATAGTATAAGTTTTTCCATCTTCAGCTGCCTTTATTTCTTCTGTCGGCTGTTCTCCCACCCTTACTTCTACCTTGGTAATCTCATATCCTTCTACTGCCTCCAAGGTAAATGTATAAGGTTCATTTTCTATCGCTGTTTCCTCTCCCACAAAGATAAAGCCTTCCCCTGTAGGTGCTGTCACTGTATATTTTACTGCCTCCTGAGGAATTTCCTCTGGGGTTACTTCAATAGTAAGATTCCCTGTGATTTTCTCAGCAGGTACTGTATAAGCTCCTGCTTCCCCCTTTACTACACCTTCTATTTGTTCATCATTAATCTTCACAATTACGGTAACTGTATAGCCCTCTGCTTCAACTACAGTAAAGGTATACTCAGCACCCTTTGTTACTGTTTCATCACCTGAAAATGTAAATTCCGGTCCTTCTGCAGGCTTTGTTACAAGATAGGATAGTCCCTCTTCCTCCAGGACTTCAATCTTAGGCTCTTCTTTCTGAACTATCTCTTGATTCTCTTTCTGCTGCCCTTCATTCCCCGTCTGCTGATTAGTTTCAGACTCTTCTTCCTGTACCAGCTCTTTGCTCTCTTCCTGCTGTTCAGCCTCAGTCTTTTCTTCCTCCAGCAGCTCTTCATTCTCTGTCTGCTGTTCAACCTGAGTCTCTTCTTCCTCCAACAGCTCTTCATTCTCTACCTGCTGTTCACTCTGTGCTTCATTCTCCTGAACTACAGCTTCTTCCTCTATCTCTTTCTGTACTTTAGTCTGTTCAGCTTCCTGAGCTGACGCAGCTAAAGTATTAGATGGTAAGCAGCCAAACAGTAAAGCTATTACCAGCAATAGAGAAAGGTCTCTTTTGAAACTTCTTAATAGTTTTCTCATTTTTCCCCTCCTATGAGTATTTTTCGGGGTATCTTTGCCCCTTATTTTATTAATATACTATTTATTTCTAATCATGTCGACCAATTTCTGATTATTTCTAAATATTTTTTAGCTTTTTTTTATTTTAAGGCTTTATTGTCGCAATATTATTATATTTTTTTCATTTTTTCATTTCTCTAATATTCATATTTATCCAATAAATAATATAAATTCTAAATTTTTATAAATTTTTATATTTTTTCATTATTCTGCATTCTCTATAAGACAAACAGGAGAAGCCCTTTCTCAGGGCTTCTCCTGTTATAAAATTTTATTCTTAAGAAAAGTACAGCTTACTTTTCTCATTTAGCATTGATCTTTTTCCTTATTTTACCTTTTCCTCAAATACCTAACTAATAAAAATAGTCCGTTTATTACTTATCGTAAGTTCACATAGGTTCCTTTCATTTTTGCTCTGGTAGCAGCATCAATAGTCAGGTTTTTACCTGAATAATTACCAAAATATCCTATTAAAGTACAATTCTTAAAGGTAATGATGTCTGCTGTGGTAAAGTTTTTATCTGCCGGATTATAATGTGTCATAAATACCATATAAGAGGCACTGTCTTTATCCTGATATGCCCTTATGGTAGTGTTCTGAATTGTTATATTTCGATTTATGCCATCTTCACTTACACTACCTTGATTCGGTTCATTCAGTATTCCGCATTGGGGTGCAATACCGTGTGCACTATGAATAAAACATCCATCAATCATTACATTATCCGCATCTACAATTGCAATATTATTTCTTCTGTTTTCATATATTTCACAGTTTGAAATGGTTACATTCTTGCAACCAATATACTTTTGACTTCCATCGGATTGTCGCACCTTTTTTGTTCCCAGGTAGATTCCATCTCCCCAGTTTTCCTTTACCGATACTCCTGATATTGTTACATTTGTACTTCCGTACACAGCAATTCCATGCCCTCCTTCTCCACCGGAGCCTGTATGAGAATTCCTCTCTCCCCATATCTGGCCTCCCTGAATGGTTACATTTTCTTTATTCTGTACGCTGATTACACAGTAATCCTCAAACTCAGTACCTTCTACCAGCAAAATAGCATTATTGTCCATGATTAGGTTGGTATTGCTCATTACCGAAATTCCCGGATCCCCATTTTCATAGGCATGCTGGGGAGTAATATTATATACTCCGGCCGGAAGGTATACTGTATTTACTTCACCGGTTGCTGCATTTATGGACGCTTGACGCAGAGCTCTTTCAATTCCTTCTGCATCATTTTTACCATCATTTGGTATAACGTTATACTTACTGAGATCTAAGTATGTATCCGGCTCCTTTATCTGTGGAATAACAGCTACCTCCCACTTTGCATAAAGATTTATATTTCCTACACTTCCGGAAGTGATTTTTGTAATGGAATTGGTTTTACTGAAGGCCTTATCTGTATACCAGCCTAAAAACTTTTGTCCTTCTCTTGTATAGGGTATTTCCAGCATAATTTCATCTTCTATTGTATAGGTAGCAGGAAATTTAACCGAATCCAAAGCCTGTGCCTTATCGTCATTTAGATGATAGGTGAT
>JAFXGR010000166.1 GCA_017520155.1 Lachnospiraceae bacterium | reverse complement strand
CATCCCAATGTCTTTTACTTTCTTTTATCTTTTCTCTTTGCTTTTCCGTTAAAAAAAACTTTGTTTTCTCCATATCACATTCATATAATTCTTTTGGAGACATATGTTCTAATATTTTGCGAAATGTTACACGCCCAATTCCCGGTACGTTATGCAGCCAATAATAATACCTTCCTTCCATTCACTTATCTTCTCCCACTCTTTCTTTTTATTCCGATTTCTGAAATTGTAACAGTCTCCCCTTTATGAAACCGTTATTCGATTTTCAATTACCTAACTCTTTAAACGGTTTTTCTCTTCCTCACCTCGCGACTGCCATTGCTAAATTTCAAATCCACGATAGCATACTGCCTCCGTCAGATGTTCTTTACAAATCCGCTCACTTTCTTCCAGATCCGCAATCGTCCTCGCTACTTTCAATGTTCTATGATAAGCTCTGGCACTTAATTTCAAAGAATAAAATACCTGCTCCATAAATTTCTTCTCTTCTTCCCCTAAAGCACAATAAGTACTAATATCCTTCGTTTCCAAATCAGCATTAAAAAAGTAAGGACTGTTTTTATATCTTTCTTCTTGGATCCTTCTTGCTTTCATAACCTGTTCTTTCAGTCTGCTACTGCTTAGTCCATTTCCTTCTTTCTGCAATTCTCCCAATTCTACCGCCTTCGCTTCCACACAAATGTCAATACGGTCATAAATCGGTCCGGAAATTCTGCTTCGATATTTTCGAATATCCATCTCCGTACATTTGCATCTTTGCCTGTTAGGATAAAATCCACAGGGACAGGGATTCATTGCTGCCACCAGCATAATATCTGCCGGATAAGTTATGCTTCCGTAATTTCTGGCAATCTGTACTTCCTTATCTTCCAAAGGCTGTCTCAGCACTTCAATATTATCTCTTCCAAATTCGGGTAATTCATCTAAGAAAAGAATGCCTCTATGACTAAGACTTAAGATTCCCGGTCTGGGAATCCGACCGCCTCCCGCAAGCGCCTGCCGGGATATGGTGTGATGTGGATGTAAGAATGGTCTTCTGGTAATCAAGGGACGCCCCTCTCTCAAAAGACCGGATACACTGTATATTTTGGATACTTCCAGACTTTCTTCCAAAGAAAGCGGCGGCAGGATAGAAGGAATCCGTTTGGCAATCATGGTTTTTCCTGCCCCCGGAACCCCGGTGATCAAAAGGTGATGAAAGCCTGCGGCAGCAATCACTGCTGCCCTTTTTACCATTTCCTGCCCGCGGATATCTGCAAAATCCGCAGTTTCTTTTCCTTCTTCTTCCTTAAAAAGTGCTGCCATATCAAGGCAGGCCGGTGCTATCATCTGATCTGCATGTTCTGTGGCTTTCATTAAGTAACCCAGGGTTTCTAAAAAATCAGACACTCCTATCACTTTAACTTCTTCCACAACCGCACCTTCAGTTGCATTTTCTTTAGGCAAAATACACCGTTTGATTCCCTCTTCTTTTGCCATCAGCATAATAGGAAGAATGCCTTTTACAGGCTTTATTTCTCCATTCAGTCCCAATTCTCCAATAAATAAGGTATCTTTCAGTACTTCATCTGCTAACTTCTCTAACGCAACCAATACCCCTATGGCAATAGGTAAATCATAAGCGGAACCTTCCTTTCGAATATCGGCAGGAGAAATATTAACGGTAATTCTCCTTGGCGGCAATTGAAAACCGGAATTTTTTAATGCTACTCTTACCCTCTCCCTTGCCTCCCTTACCTCACTTCCTAATAATCCAACCATATCAAAACCGGGCATTGCCTGTGTGGCATCCACCTCTACCTGTGCCAGAAAACTATTGATTCCATGAATTCCTCCTGCCATTACTTTGCAAAACATAATTTTTCTCCTTCTTTAATCATATTTCAAACATATTATTCATACCTTTATAATTGCGAGATAAAAATTCCATTTAAAATTGCTTTCAGCAATGAAATTTTCTTCTTTAAATTTATTAAATGATTACAACTGTTTCAAATTGGGATTTTTAATTAACTTGAAAATTTTTAATTGATTCTAATATGGTTTGATTTTGCTCTTAATTTGCTTCTAATTTGATTTAAAAATATGCCTTTTTCACTAAAAATATATTATTAACATTCTTAGTGAAGCGTTTTAATTACGTCTATTCGTTTTTAATTATACTCCTATTTTTTCTATAAAGCAAGAGTTATATTTTATTATTTCACTAAAAACAATGCAAACGGGAGTTTAGGGAGGGATGGTGCTGAAGCTGCCGGAGCAGTTCCTAAAATCAGTATATTAATATGTTGAAAGCAGATAGACATTCATAATTCAAATTTGCTATCTGTTTTAAAGTACATTGTTCAGACAAATTAATATCTTAGAAACAGATAGGAATTAATAAATCAAACGTTCTATCTGTTCATAATTAAGAAAAACAAATGAAT
>JAFXGR010000165.1 GCA_017520155.1 Lachnospiraceae bacterium | reverse complement strand
ACTAGTGTAACGTTTTCTAAATAGCTATACCATTCACATAGTATAGTTTATGAAAAGTTATGGAGTAACTTTTCATAAAAAGGCACGGAAAGTGCCGTCCATCTGATTATAGGGTTCGCGGAGCGGTTCCTATAATATATTTTTCTGAGAGTGAAGTTCAAAAAACGTAGGCGTAGCGGGCTACGCTGAGGATTTTTGAATCTTTGCTATCAGGAAAATAGGCATGTGATACGGTATAGTTAATTTAAAAACGTTGCACTAGGATAAATCATTAACGGTATTTTATATATCTTGTTCTATAAATCATATGATATTTAATAATTTTAATTCCTGATAAATCCTGGCAATGGGAAGGCCTACCACATTATTGTAATCTCCCTGAATTCCTGTAATAAAGGCAGCAAAGCAGCCTTGGATTCCATAAGCTCCGGCTTTATCCTCCCACTCAAGTTTCTCTCCCCGTTGGGCTTCATACCTTCCCTCAATATAATCCAGGATTTCCTTTTCTGTCATGGGAGCTACCCATACCTCTGTCTTTTCATAAAAGGTTTTTGAAAAAATTCTTCCATCCTCTTCTAATCGGCTAAGGCAAACACCGGTATACACCTGATGGGCTTTTCCCTGAAGACAGCCAATCATTTGGATAGCCTGTTTTTTGTCTGAAGGTTTCCCTAAAATCTGATTTTCACAAGCTACTACAGTATCTGCCCCCAAAACCAGTCTTTTTTCTTCATTTAAGGACTTTACCACATCCTCTGCCTTTTGCATTGCCAGCTGCTGTACCACCTCTTTTGGTATACTGCTGCTTATTATTTCTTCCCCTTTACTGGGAATAACTTCAAAAGCAATATTAATCTGTCTAAGCAGCTCCTTCCTTCTGGGAGAAGCTGAGGCTAAAATAATGGGCTTCATCTTATTCCTCCTCCAAATGTACGGCAGGAATAAAGACACGTTGGTTAGTCTCCTCCTTCAGTCTTATTATTTCTTCCCAGGCCTCCATGACAAAACCTTCTTGCGAGGAATAAGTTTCCTTTCCTCTTCGGTCTATCTTTTCATAGCTACCTTCCTTTGTCATCATACTGGCCTTTAAGGTATCCCGAAGTTCACAGTGTAAAATATGAAGAATATTCTCCTTTAGTTTTTCTTCTTCAATAGGGAAGACAATTTCTACCCTGCGCTCCAGATTTCTTGGCATCCAGTCAGCACTTCCACAGTAAACCTCTTCTTTTCCTCCATTGTAAAAATAAAAAATTCTGCTGTGCTCTAAAAATTGTCCAATGATGGAACGAACCTTAATTCTGTCACTTATTCCCTCTATTCCCACTTTTAAAGAGCAAATTCCTCTTACAATAAGTTCTATCTGCACCCCTGCAGCCGCCGCATCATAAAGAGCAGCAATAATATCCCTGTCACAAAGAGAATTCATTTTAGCAATGATTTTTGCCGGTTCTCCCTTTAGGGCATTTTCCTTTTCCCGTCCAATCCAGTATAAAAATTTATCCTTTAGCCAAAGGGGAGCTACTACCAGTTTATTCCAGCTTAAAGGCTCAGAATATCCTGACAGCATATTAAATACTGCTGTGGCATCCTCTCCAAAGGCCTCCTTACAGGTAAATAATCCAATATCTGTATATAATTTTGCCGTAGCATCATTATAATTACCCGTTCCCAGATGCACATATCTTCGAATTCCGTCTTCTTCCTTACGTACCACCAACGTAATCTTACTGTGAGTTTTTAATCCCACAAGACCGTAAATAACGTGGCAGCCGGCCTGTTCCAGCTTCTTTGCCCAGACAATATTGTTCTCCTCGTCAAATCTTGCCTTTAATTCCACCAGTACCGTTACCTGTTTTCCATTTTCTGCGGCGGTGGCTAAAGCGGCAATGATGGGAGAATTTCCGCTGACACGATACAGCGTCTGCTTAATAGCAAGTACCTGCGGATCCCTTGAGGCCTGTCGGATAAAGTCCACCACCGGCTGAAAACTTTGATAAGGATGATGCATTAAAATATCTCTTTTTTGAATTTCTTCAAAAATAGATTCTCCTTCAGAAAGACCGGGTACCGGCGCCGGCTGATGCTTCTTTTCCTTATGGATTTCAAAACCCTCTAGGGAATAAAGCTTCATTAACACGGTAAGATCTAAAGGGCCGTCAATATAATAGATTTCCTCTTCTTCTACTTCCAATTCCTCTTTTAATATTTTTAAAAGCTTCTTATCAATACCTGCCTCAACTTCCAGACGAATTACCTGTCCCCATTGACGCTTTTTAATCTGCTTTTCAATTTCCTTTAACAGATCCTCTGCTTCGTCCTCTTCTATACTAAGGTCTGCATTTCTCATAATACGGAAGGGATAGGTGGAGACAATATCGTAATTTAAAAACAGCTTTCCAATATTTCTTTCAATAATCTCTTCCAAAAAGATTACCGTAACCTGTCCTTCTTTTCCGGGAATTTTTACCACACGAGGCAGTACATTGGGAACCTGAACTGTGGCAAATTCCACCTCTCCCTTTTCCTTTTTCCTGTTTTTTATTAAGGCTCCGATATTTAAGGTCTTATTGCGAATAAGAGGAAAGGGTCTGGAGGAGTCCACTGCCATAGGCGTCAGTACAGGATAAACAGCTTCTTCAAAATACCGATCCACATAGTCGGCCTGTTCCTTTGTTAACTCCTCTCTTCTTGCCACAATACAAAGTCCCTGCTGGGAAAGCAAAGAATAAAGGGAGCGATTATAGGTTCTGTACTGTAAATTTACTAATTCGTGAGTTTCCTCATTAATCCTTTCCAGCTGCTGGGTAGGGGTCATTCCCGCAATATCTTTTTTCTTATAGCCGGCATTTACCATATCTTTTAAAGAGGCTACACGAACCATAAAAAATTCATCCAAATTAGAGGCAGTAATACTTAAAAATTTCAATCTCTCAAATAAAAGATTATTTTTATCTCTTGCCTCATTCAGCACTCTTTTATTAAAAGAAATCCAGCTTAATTCCCGATTATAGTAGTAACTTGAATCTAAATAGTCATTCTTCATACTTTTTCCCTTTTACATCATTATGGATTTTTTTTGTTTAATTATAGGCCGGACACTGTAAACCTCCTCAAAGAAGTCAGCCCTTTCCTTCAATAAACCTTGTTCCAATGTGATATCCTCATCTGTAGAAACCATAATTGACAGGTTATGTTCTTTTAAGGTTACCTTAATATCTTTAAATTTTTGCTTTTGACTTCTATCCAGGGCATTAGCCAGTTTTAAGATAGCTGTCAGCTTGGCAATTACCAGATAATTATTTTTTTCCAAAAAGGAATTACTTGAAAGAATATCAAAATAAGCAAATTCCTCATGATTAAATTTTACGACATTAGCTACTATTTCCCTTTCTGCATGGGAAAGGCCAATGATTTCCGTATACAGTATAATATTATAAGAACATTCTGATAAATTAACCATACTGATATATTTTCCACAGTCATGTAATATGGTAGCCAGCTGAAGCAAAAGCCTCTCTCTCTTTCCCAGCCCATGAATTTTTTTCATACTGTCAAAAATGGTGGTGGCAATATTTTCCAAGGTTTCACTTCTTTTTTTATTTCCCTGATATCGCTTACTGATATTAAGTGCACAGGCAATAATATCCTGTTTAAAGTCATGGCTTTCTTTTAAAAGCCCCTTCTTTTCTCCGTACTCATAACCGATTCCGTCACATAACACTACTCCCGGTGACCAGATATGATTGGCACCAAGAATTTTCATACACCGTTTTATAATTACGGAAGAAACAAAGGTATGTTCCATATTTTCTTCTGAAATCCCAAAACGTTTTGCCTGCTCCTGCAAATTAAAATAGGTTTCTCCCCCCATAAATTCACAAAAACGTTGATAATTAAGATGATTGGTATTCTCCCCTTCCTTCTTAAACTTCTGAATTACGGCAGAAACATAATCATCCACCACAATGATATTTTCAATAAGACGCTCCTTTAAAAACATCTTCTTAAATACAAGAATCTGGGTGGTAATATGCTCATCCAGCAGACTTTCATATTTTAAATTATTGCTGGCCAAATGCTTTATTTTTTCCTCCAGCCTTAATACTCCCACCTTTAAATTCTGGGTAGTAACCAAAGTATCTTTATCAAATAAGGAAATCTGAATACTTCCTCCTCCAATATCAAGAATTGCTGTCCCTTTTTCAATAATGCGATTAAATTCTTCCCCCTTTGAAGCAATGGCTTTATAATTTAAAAACCGTTGTTCGGAATTACTGATGATCTCAATCTTAATTCCCGTTCTTTGCTCAATCTGGTCTAAAAGAATCATCCTGTTTTGTGTTTCTCTGATGGCACTGGTACCATAGGCCTTATAGGCTTCCACCTGATACATATCCATCACCTTGCGGAAGGACAAAAGTATGGAACAAAGCTCGTCTACCTTTTCCTTACTGATTTTTCCCCTGACAAAGGATTCTCCTCCAAGATCCAGACGATAACGAAGACTTTCTACCTCCTTCATCCCATTTCTTGAGGTAAACTCAAAGATTTTACAGGATAATTCAAAGGAGCCCACATCAATTGCCGCAAATAATCTTACCTTCATTTACATCCCCCCAATAAGTAGTCAATAAACTGCTGTGCCGTTCTTCCTGACAGCCCTCCGTGAGCCAGTTCCCATTTATTGGCCTCCAGCAATAATTCCTCTTCTTTCATGGTAATATCATTTCGTTTTGCCAGCACCTTAACAATATGCTCAAATTCTCTCTTATCCGGTGAAGAAAAGAATATGGTTACCCCAAAACGGGATACTAAAGATAATTTTTCCTGTACCGTATCACTGGCATGAAGCATATCCCTTCTTCCCTCTTTATCGGAAAAATTCTCTCTGATTAAATGTCTTCTGTTGGAGGTGGCGTAAATTAGTACATTCCCCGGTTTTTTCTCCAAACCGCCTTCAATAATTGCCTTAAGATATTTATATTCTATCTCAAACTCCTCAAAGCTCAAGTCATCCATATAAATAATAAATTTATAATTACGATTCTTTATCTGTGAGATTACCTGGTTTAAATCCTGAAACTGATGCTTATATACCTCAATTATGCGTAAGCCGTCCTCGTAATAGCGATTGGCAATGGCCTTGATACAGGATGACTTTCCCGTTCCTGCATCACCGAACAAAAGGCAGTTATTGGCCTTTCTTCCGTATACAAAAGCTTCCGTATTATCAATAAGCTTTTGCTTGGCAATTTCATACCCTACCAAATCCTCCAAATAGACATGAGCAATATTCAGGATAGGAACAATCTGTACCTCTTCCTGTATACGCTGTATACGAAAGGCCTTATGTAATCCAAATTTCCCTACTCCATATTCTTTGTAAAATTCCGTAAGATATTCCTTCATTTCCTCCCCGGAGCCTGCCTCTTCAAAGCGAGATGTTAAGGTCATAATGCGATCTCTGATTCTGCTGTTATATACCTTGCTCTCCTGGCTGCTGGTCTTATAGTGGAAGGCCAGTTCAAAAGGCTTTATTTCCAAATCGGCTATCATGGCGGAAAAATCATAATCAAACAAAGCTTTAAAAATTTCAATATCATGAAGCACCGCTTCATTCATGGTTCCTTCCAAATACCCTCTGATTTCACAGGCCTTACTGTAGCTGTTTTCCTTATTTACCAAAAGATTGGTTAAATAACAGTGCCAAAGATTTCCGCTAAAGCCGTACTCTCCCGCCATTTCCATTAACCTGTGAAGATTTTCGTAAGCTAATGCTCTTTTTTCCTCTGTTTTCCAATCAGGATTTTGGAAATTCTCCATCAGATAAATCATATCTGATAACAGCTTTCCTTCCGTAAAATCACGATATAAAATAAGTTCCTGCTCCCCCATTATGGTCTCCTTTGTATAGTTTAATAATTTCCTAATATTTTCAGATTTGTAGTTTCTTCCCGTAATCCTCTAAGTGCATTTCTTACTGCGCTGTACTCCAAGTTTCCATCAAAATCAATAAAGAAACGATATTCAAAGCTGCGCTCCGGTATAGGACGTGATTCAATCTTTGTCATGTTCAGATCATTATAGATAAAATGAGACAGTATATGATATAAAGAACCACTCTTATGAGGAATTTCAAAGCATAGGCTGATTTTATCCGCCTGCTTTCTAAAGATTTTTCTTCCTGCAACTACAATAAATCTTGTACAGTTATTTTCCGCCTGATTTACTCCCTTTTCCAGTACCTTAAGACCATACAGCTGACCTGCTTTTTCACTGGCTATGGCAGCCTGATTCTTTTTCTTGTCCTCTTGTACTTTTTGTGCCGCAAAGGCATTATTTAATAAGCTAATTTGCTGCCACGGCTGTTTTTCCAAAAAAGCAGCACTTTGCATTAACGACTGGGGATGGGAATATACCACATCAATATCCTCCATCTCTGCTTCCGGTAAGCCCAACAGACAGTGTTCAATTTTTACCACCTGTTCTCCTACAATATAATTTTCAAATTCTACCAAAAGATCATAAATCTCACTTACAATTCCCGCAGTAGAGTTTTCAATGGGAAGGACTGCATAATCTGCACTGCCCTCCTCCAAAGCACACATGGCCTGACGAAAGGTATCTACACTAAAACTATCTACCTCTTTCGTAAAAAACTCTTCCATGGCAATCTGAGAATAGGCTCCCTTGGCTCCCTGAAATACCACTCTTGTACTGTCATCCCAAAGCTTATCCACCATCTGAAAGGGTAATCGTACCTTCTCTCCTCGTTGAGCCACAATCTGATACTGCAGTTTTCTACTAGCAGACATAATCTGTTCAAACAGCTCTGTAATCCCTTTTTCATTAAATTCATTTACTGCCAGTTTCTTTAACGAATTCAGCTTTTGCTGCTCCCTTTCTTTATCTAAAATCATCTTACAGTTGGCAATTTTATATTCAGCCACATCCTTAGCCAGCTCCATCCGCTGCTGATACAGTTCTACAATTTTCTGATCAATCTGATCCAGTTCTTCTCTAATTAGGGAAAGCTCTTTCATCTATCCTGTCCATCCTTTTTTTCTTATATAACTATAACTAAAATTTTACTCTAAATTTTGCTTGATAGCAAGTTAATATGAGACTATACTATAAGTAAGAAAAGGCGTGGCTGTTTTTATTAGAAAAATATCCTTCGATATAAGATTTACCTTTCTTAGAGGGGAAGAGACAAAAGAAAAGGGTGGATAAAAAATGAGTAAAATAAAATTAACCATTACCATTGTTGTAATTATCTTAATCTTAACCGGTATCGGTGTAGGAAATTATTTACTGGAGCGTGTTCCCGAGAATCCTTCAGGAACTCTGGGAAACACTGCCGGCAACCTGCAAAACGGCGGCTTGTTTTGTGAACAGGACGGAGTAGTCTATTTTGCCAATCCTTATGATGAAAATACAATTTATCGAATGAATTCCGATGAATCTGAACTGAAAAAATTAAACAGTATGGGAGCCAAATGGATTAATGCGGCAGGAAAATTTTTATATTTTTATCAGTACAGCAGCAGTGATGGTTCCGGTCTTGGGTATGTTATCCAAACCACCGGTCTTTACCGCATGGATCAAAAAGGGAAAAAGAACACCTTGTTAAAGCGGGATGCGGTAGGTGATGTTTTTCTTGCTGACAACCATTTGTATTACCAGGATTTATCAGAAAGTCCTATTACCTTAGATCGAATTAAGATTGATAAAGAAGAGGAAGCCATTATGTTAGACTTTCGGGTTACTCCCGGCTCCATTATGTCCGGTGTTCTTTATTATCCTAATTATAATGACAATTTTTATTTATATGGACTGGATACCGCTACCGGAATGAATTATATGGTTTGGAATCACAGAGTATGGAATCCTATTTATCATACTGACGGCTATATTTATTTTATGGATATGGAATCTGAATATCAGCTTCATCGTTATCATCCAACCTCCGGTGCACACGAGGTCTTAACTACAGACAGAGTAGAAATGTTTAATGTATATGGAGATTATATTTATTATCAGAAAAATAATCCCAACGATTCCGGATTAATGAGAATGTATACTAACGGCAACGGTCAGGAACTGGTTTCCCCCGGTATCTATCAAAATATTAATATTACCTCCAATTACGTATACTTTAATACCTTTAACGAACCTACACCGGTTTTTCGTCAAAGTGTATTTGGGCCTGTTAATGTAAGTATTTTTCAGCCCACCATAGAATAATTTTGCTTTAGAACAGTCCTCTATTTCTTTACTCTTATCCCTATAATTTTTATCTCATTTCATAAGCAAAAAGTCCTGTTAAACAGCTTTTATTTCTTAGCCGTTTAACAGGACTTTTTTAAACAATATAGTTTTCTTTTAATTCTTCTGCCATTTCTTCTATGGTTTTATGAAAAAGAGGATGTCGCACATGGCCTGCGATTTCCTTTAAGGGAATCAATACAAAATCACGATTTGCCATATCCTTATGAGGAATCTGCAGATCTTTTTCATCCAGAATTAACTGATCATAAAGTAAAATATCAATATCCAAAGTTCTGGGTCCCCAACGAATCGTTCTTACTCGTTGGGCTTCTGCCTCCAGTTGGTGAAGATATCCTAATAATTCATAAGGAGAAAGATAAGTTTCTGCAAAAAATACTCCGTTTAAGTAATCTCCCTGTTCCACTCCTCCATAAGCCTTTGAATCATAAAAAGAAGATTGGTTAATCTTACGAAAGGCTTCATTATTTTGTATCTTTTCCATAGCTTCCTTTATGTACTGCTCCTTATCCCCCATATTCGATCCAAAGGAACAATATACCTTATGCCAGCTGCGGTTTACCTTCACTGATACCGTAGAAAACTTCATGGGTATGGGCGCCTTTGGCTTTTGTACCTCTAGTTCTACCTCTCTTATCCTTGGAAATTTTTGTAAAATCCCCTCGGCCACAGCCACAGCTGCTGTTTCAATCAAATCATAGCTTCGGATAGTAAAAATATCTTTTATAAAGAGGCAAACTTCTCCGTAATGAGTGGAATAATTCAAATCATCCTCTCTGGCAGCTCTCAAAAAATCTGTTTTCATTTCAACATTGATAATAAAAGGCTGCCCCTGCTTTTTTTCTTCCTCAAATACACCGTGATAGCCATAAACTTCCAGCTGTTCAATTTTTATAATGTCCATCTTGTTATCCCCTTTTTAAGGTTACGGTCAGTACTCCGTTATTGACCATTGATTCAATTACAATATCATGAGCACTATTGTTTTTAAAGCAAAGATCCTGAACATTTTCTGAAATGGCAGCATCCAGATATTTAGGTACATAATCTACGGGAAGACTGTGGTAATGATGCTCTGTGGGTTCAATTCCTGCAAGAAGCAGGGAAACATATAAATTGGAAGAAACCTGACAAATTCCTCCTCCTATACTGGTAACCTCTTTTCCTGCAGCAAAGGATGGACCATCCACATAACCATTTTCCACTGTTCTTCTTCCTACACTTTTACTAAAGGAAAAGGACTCCCCGGGAGCCAGTCTCATTCCGTTAATTCTGGTTGAAGCCAGCTGCACATTAACAGCTCTCATTTCCGTAGGATCATAATAAGTGGTGAAGGTGGCCAATATTCCCTCTGCCGGCTGCTGCCCCGGCTGAAAAACTGCAACACGACCTTCTTCTTTACCACTTTTAATATAGTGAGCAAAATATTCCGTTAAATCATCCGCCTTCATCTGCCCTACAAGATCAAGATTATTTAACATATACGCCTTCACATCAAAGTTCGGAGATGCCACTCTGGCTTCCTTCATTCCAAACTCCTTAAAATGCTCTAATAATTTCTTCTCATCATTTCCAATAACATTTCTTATATCTTCATATCTTTGCACATAATATGCGGCATCAAAAACTGCAGAAAAATCGGTAATCTTATCAATTTCACGTAACTTTTTTACTTTTGCCTTTTTTATCACAGATGCCTGAGATACTTTTTTCGTTGCTGTCACTGCTTTATTATTTTCCCCTGCTGCCTGAACATCTCTTTCCAAACACAGAATCATCCCCAAACAAAGGGCTGCTATCTTAATTCCTTTTCTTAATCCTTTCTTCATGCTGTTATACTCCTTTTTCTCTTTTCCTTAAGTTAAATATTTATTTATGGATATTCATCCCAGATTCCTTTTTATTAGTTGCTATTTTTGTCTTTATTCCTTATTTTTCTTACTGTTTTCCCCAATTTTGGATTATTTGCTTATTTACTCTCCATGCTTCTGATTGCTTCCAGCATTTTTACAGCTTCCTTATGGGGTCGGATATCATGAACCCTTAAAAAGGAGCATCCCTGCATAGCGCCATAAATATTTACAGCAATTGTTCCGTAAAGCCTTTGATCTACAGGAAGATTTAAGGTTTCACCTATCATGGATTTTCTGGATACTCCCAGCAACAACGGATACCCCAGTTCCATAAGCTTATTTAATCCGGCAGTTAACTGTAAGTTTTGTTTTGTATCCTTGGCAAAACCGATTCCCGGATCCAAGATAATTTTTTCTTTCTTAATTCCTGCCTCATAAGCAGTATTTAGTATTTGGGAAAAATCTGCCATAATCTCAGAAAAGTAATTCTTATATTCTCTTGTTTTACGATTATGCATAAGACAGCAGCTAACCTGTGCCTCAGCGATTACCTTAGCCATTTCCTTCTCATACTGTAAGCCCCAGACATCGTTAATTAAATCAACTCCTGCCGCAATTCCTTCCTTGGCTACTGCTGCCTTGTAGGTATCCAGAGACAACGGAAGATCAAAACGCTGTTTTACTGCTTCAATTACAGGAATTACTCTCTCCAACTCCTCCTCAACTGAAACAGGAATGCTTCCCGGTCTGGTAGACTCTCCTCCAAGATCAATTAAATCTGCTCCCTCGTTTACCATTTCCTCAGTGCGAAACAGTGCCTCTTCAATCCGGGCATATTTTCCTCCGTCTGAAAAGGAATCCGGGGTAAGGTTTAAGATTCCCATAAGGTAAATCTTTCTTTCGGTATCAAACTCTCTGTTTCCTATCTTCATCCTTATATCCAAATCCTAAGATTCATTTTCTCCTTTTTCCAATTACACTTATTCCTTGCCTCACACCAAAAGCATTCCCTGGAAGCTTTGTCTGCCCGGTAAAATATTCCCTTCAGACTTTTGCTCTGCTCTTCTTCTTTACTTCTGTGTGCCAAAATTATCCTGCAGATTTCCTCAACTTCTTCTTTCCCAAAATCACTGTCCCATAAAAGCTTTTCTGCCAGCTGTGCAGAAGCCACATGATGCTCTATCTTCTTCTCATACTGCTGCCATCTGCCAATATCGTGAAGTAATCCCGCTGCGTACAAAAGTTCCCTTACCTGTTCCTTGGTATACGGTAAGCTTTCTTGTAATTCCTCTTCCTCTAAATAAAACAAATAAGCAATTCTGCTGACATCAAGAAAATGCTTCCTGTCATGTCTGCAAAACTCCCGTTGACATTCATAGCTTTCAATTTTCCCTATGTACTCTTTATACAAAGGATGATTGATTAACTTATTTATTCTCTCCATCTTTTCCCTTTATGCTTATACCACATTTCTTCCCTCTTAACGAAGCATCTGATAAAAACGGTCCTGCAAATAATACTCTTTTTCAAAGCAGCCTTTAACCGCTGTAGTTACCGTCTTGGTTCCCGGCTTTTTTATTCCTCTCATGGTCATACAAAGATGCTCATCCGCCTCTACCATTACCATTACTCCCTGAGGCTTTACTTCCGCCATAATGGCCTCACAAATTTCTGCCGTCATCCTCTCCTGAAGCTGAGGTCTTTTAGCAAAAAGCTCCACACATCTTGCCAACTTACTTAAGCCAAGTACCTCACCATTTGGTACATAAGCAATATGTACTCTTCCAAAAAATGGTAAAAAATGATGCTCGCACATGGAATAAAAGGGAATATCCTTTTCCATGATCATCTGATTATTTTCCACCTGAAAACGTTTTGATAAAATTTGAGTAGGATTATCTGCCATGCCGGAAAAAATCTCCTCGTACATCCGGGCAATTCTCTCCGGTGTCTCCAATAATCCTTCTCTCCCCAGATCCTCTCCTATTCCTTCCAATATTAATTTTACACCTTCTATTATCTTAGATTTATCCATGTGAGTGTTTTCCTCATTTCTACTCTTTCCACAAGTTAATGATAATTATTCCCTACCTTCATCCTTATCGGGCTGACATGGTTATTTCAAAAATCCTGTACCGGACTTTTCCATAATTTCCATACATCTTCCCAAATAGGATAAAGAACCAAAGGCAAGAATAACCGAATTCTTATCTGCTAAAAGATAGGCCAGCTCTATGGCTTCTTCTATGCTGGTGGCGGCTGTTACCCTGGGATGAAACTTCTTAGCTTCCTCTGCCAGCTCCAAAGAAGACAGACTTCTATTATGATTAGGTAAAGAAATGGTGATAATATGACTTGCCAATGGGCAGGTTTCCTCTAAAACCTGATTATACTCCTTATCTCTAAACATTCCTATTATATATATAATTTGTTTATTTGTAAAATAAAACTCCAGGGATTTTTTTAACTTACTTGCAGAACTGTAATTGTGGGCTCCATCCACAATAAAATAGGGTTTTTTTGCTAAAACCTGAAATCGCCCCTTCCAAACAGCTTCCTTTAGTCCTTTCCTGATTTTCTCCTCCTGAAAATGATAACCAAGATCCTCTAAAGCCATTATTGCTTCCAGCGAAAGACAGGCATTTTCCACCTGCCATATTCCTGCCATGGAAATCTCCATATCCTTCCATCTTTTATAGGAAAAACGCTGTACTTCCAGACCGTATTTTATTTTTTTTATCTCTTTTTCCTCTACCTTAACAATCCCTTCTGCCCCTGCTTTTTTTGCCTGCTCCCTAAGAAGCTTTATAATCTTCTCCGGCTGTGTTGCTGTAACTACCTTGGCATCCTTTTTCATAATCCCCGCTTTTTCCAAGGTTATTTCTTCCAAGGTCTCCCCTAAAAACTGCATATGATCTTTACTGATGGAGGTAATAACACATACTAGGGGATCTTCAATTACATTGGTAGCATCCAGTCTTCCCCCCATTCCTGTTTCCAATACCACCAGATCACACTTCTTTTTTTGAAACAACAAAAAGGCCATAGCTGTTTCCAATTCAAAAGCAGTAGGATGATTCAGTCCTTCTGCTTCCATTTTATCTGCCGCCTGAGATACCTCATCCACTAATCTTGCCACCTCTGCTTTGGAAATCTGCTTTTGTTGTACCTGAAATCGTTCCTCATAGGAAGAAATAGTAGGGGAGAGATATCTTCCTACTTTATATTTGTTTTCATATAAAATTTGAGATAAAAAGGCTAGTACAGACCCTTTACCATTGGTTCCTGCAATATGAATAAACTTTAACCCTTTTTCCGGATTTCCCAATCGTTTCAGCAATTCTTCCATGGTGCTAAGTCCCGGAACAATGCCAAGACTTCCCCATTTTTCTATATATTCTATGGCTTCCTTATACTTCATTTTTCCTTATCCTTCTGTTTTACTTTTTTCTCCTTCTATAGTAATCAGCTTTTTTCAATCTTTCAACACTTACCTTATTTTTTCCGTAAAAATACCGGGATAAACTTTTATCCCGGTAAAATCACTTCTTCCTTCCTAAAACCGGAGGGTCTATTCCATCCGATCTTCAAAATCCTCTGAAATATTTCCTCCAATATCCATGGTGGTCAAAACTCTTCTTTTAATTCTGGCCTCTTCTGATGCCTGAAGAATATAATTTTTAATTTCCCTTGCATTTTTTATGTGCTCCAACAGCAAAGTAGGATTGGTATT
>JAFXGR010000164.1 GCA_017520155.1 Lachnospiraceae bacterium | reverse complement strand
TTATTTTGTGGCCGTGCCAGATTCCGTGATACTCTTCTGTATCGATTACAAGCTCTCCGTCGCTTTTACGCACCGTAACCGCATAAAGATCCTTGTTTTTCATCATGACACCTTCTAAAACTGCCTGTCCTCCAATTCCGCAGGAGCGCTGTCCTTTCTTTTTTCTCATTTATTATCTCCTCATTTTATCTTTTAAATTATGTGAAGCAAACTTAAAACAATCTTAGCTTTGCTTAATATAATTACCTTTTATCACAAAATAAGGTTGAGATTTCCACCTCAACCTTTTTCTTGCAAAACTTATTTAACTCCGTATTTCTTATTGAACTTATCAATACGTCCGTCAGCTCTTGCTGTTTTCTGCTGGCCTGTGTAGAAAGAATGACATTTAGAACAAACTTCCACATGGATAGATTTCTTGGTAGAACCTGTCACAAATGTATTACCGCAGTTGCAAGTTACAGTTGCCTGATAATAATCAGGATGGATTCCTTCTCTCATTTCTTCACCTCTTCAATTCAAAATAATCCTGCAAAAACAGGTGCGTTTTAAAGTGAACATTCTGTCCACTGTAGTTGTTCTCATCCACACTGTTCCTTTAGAAACAGCTCTTAGATTGTATCATAGCTTATTTACTTATGCAAGTATTTTTTCCTTTTCTCTTAATAAAAAACTAGAAAAACTTTATTTTCTTTACCATTTCCACAAATTCTTTATTATTCTTTGTTTTCTTAAAGAGATCTACCACCTTATCAACTGCCTCCTCCGGCTTCATTGCATTAAAGGCCCGGCGAATATAGTTGATAGCCTCCATCTCTTCCTGGGTTAGCAAGAGATCTTCTCTTCTGGTTCCTGACTGAGGAATATCAATGGCCGGAAATACTCTTTTTTCCGCCACCTTTCGGTCTAATACCATTTCCATATTACCGGTTCCTTTAAATTCTTCATATACCACATCATCCATTTTACTTCCTGTATTTACCAAGGCTGTGGCAAGAATAGTGAGGCTTCCCCCCTCTCTCATATTTCTAGCCGCACCAAAGAATCGTTTAGGCATGTGTAAGGCTGCCGGATCCAAACCTCCTGATAAAGTTCTTCCGCTGGGGGGAACTGTTAAGTTGTAGGCTCTTGTAAGACGGGTAATGCTGTCCAGCAGTACCATAACATCTTTCTTATGCTCTACCAGTCTTTTGGCTCTTTCCATTACCATTTCTGCCACTCGCTTATGATGCTCAGGAAGTTCGTCAAAGGTGGAATAAATTACCTCCACATTAGGTCCTTCTATGGCTTCCTTAATATCCGTTACTTCTTCCGGACGTTCATCAATTAACAGAATAATCAAATGAGTTTCCGGACTGTTTCGCTTAATGGATTTTGCCACCTCCTTTAATAAGGTGGTTTTTCCTGCCTTGGGAGGAGAAACAATCATTCCTCTTTGTCCCTTTCCAATGGGGCTCATTAAGTCCATGATTCGCATGGCAACGGAAGCTCCCGGAGTTTCCAAACGCAGTCTTTCATCCGGAAATATGGGAGTCATATCCTCAAAATTTCCTCGTCTTGCTGCCACATCCGGTAAATAACCGTTAATATTTTTTACGTATAAAAGAGCACTGAACTTCTCTCCCTGTGTTTTAATTCTTGTATTTCCCGTTACAATATCTCCTGTTTTCATATTGAAACGGCGAATCTGGCTAGGTGCCACATAAACATCGTTTTCTCCCGGAAGATAATTGGCACAGCGAATAAAACCAAAGCCGTCAGGCATTACCTCTAAAATTCCGCTGGCGGTAATACCACTGTCCAGCTCACCGGGAAATTCCCCTTCTCTTCCTCCCGTATTCTCACGTTCCAAAGAAGTTTTTTCTTCTGCCCTTTCCTTCTCTTCCTTTTTTTCTGCCTCTTTTTCATCTAGTGCCAACATTGCTTCCACTACCTCTGCTTTTTTCATCAAAGAAGTGCCTTTAATCCCCCTGGCCTTGGCAATGGATTTTAAATCAGTAATCCCAATTGATTCATACTTTTCTCTCATACTCTTCTCCTGTCTTATGCCTGCATTTCACCGTCTTTATCCCTATGCTGCCAAGCCGTAATCCATTACTTGCAAAGATTACTCATTCTGCCTCTGTTACAGGCCACATCATCTTTTTCTTACTTTTCATACCTTCATATTGGGGAATATAACTTTGATTTGTCATGCAGGTTTTTGTATATGATTAAGAATTTTCAGAATAGAACAAGTCATGATAAACCTTAATTTTATCAATCCAGTTCTCTTTGCTTGAAATATTATACACTATTTTTCAGAAAATAGAAAGTGCTTGATAAGAAATTTTAAATCATGTATCATCAAGAAGATTATAACTGCAATTTTTATATGACAAAACAGATCAAACTTTGTTAGGAGGGATCTTATATGACCTTAGCTGAACAATCTTTGGCTCTCCACGAATCCTGGCAGGGAAAATTGGAAGTAACTTCTAAAGCCCCTGTGGACACAAGAGAAGCCTTAAGTCTTGCCTATACTCCCGGTGTGGCAGAGCCCTGCAAAGCCATTGCTTTAGATAAACAAGCTGCCTATACCTATACCATGAAGGCCAATACCGTAGCCGTGATCAGCGACGGAAGTGCTGTTTTGGGGCTTGGAAACATTGGTCCCCACGCTGCTCTCCCCGTTATGGAGGGAAAGGCCGTCTTATTCAAAGAGTTTGGGGGAATCAATGCTGTTCCCCTTTGTCTGGATATTCAGGATACAAGGGAGCTGATTAAAACCATTACTTATCTTGCCCCCGGCTTTGGCGGCATTAATTTGGAAGATATCAGTGCTCCCCGCTGCTTTGAAATTGAAGAACAGCTGAAAGAGCTTCTGGATATTCCTGTTTTTCATGATGATCAACATGGTACTGCCATTGTGGTTCTGGCAGGAATTATCAATGCATTAAAAATAGTAAAAAAAGAGAAGGAAAACTGCAAGGTGGTAATTAACGGTGCAGGCAGTGCCGGGATTGCCATTGCCAGACTACTGATGACTTACGGCTTTTCCTCTCTGCTTTTATGTGATAAAGAAGGGATTTTAAGCCCTCAGGGAGAAAATCTCAACCAGGTGCAAAAGAAAATGGCCCTTCTTACTAATCCTGAGAAAAAAACAGGCACTTTATCCCAAGCCTTGGCAGGAGCTGATATTTTTGTGGGTGTTTCTGCTCCCGGTATTGTTACCGCCCAAATGGTTTCTACCATGAATAAGGACGCCATTGTATTTGCCATGGCTAATCCTGTCCCGGAAATCATGCCGGAAGAGGCAAAAAAAGGGGGCGTGCGTATTATGGGTACCGGGCGCAGCGACTTCCCCAATCAGGTAAATAATGTTCTTGCTTTCCCCGGTATCTTTAAAGGTGCTCTGGAAGGGGGAGCAAAACAAATTACGGAAGAAATGAAGCTGGCTGCTGCCAAGGCCATTGCCTCCCTTGTGAAGGAAGAAGAGTTAACAGAAGACTATATTCTTCCCCAGCCCTTCCATCCTATGCTGGCTCAGGCCGTTTCCCAAGCCGTAAAAGAACAGATCATTAAGGAGGAAGTTTAATTATGCTTCCCTCCCATTGGCTGGATAAACCCTATTATTCTTTAGATGCCTACTGTAAACAGCGTTTTCACCAAAAAGTATACAAAATTGCTTTAGATGGGGGACTTACCTGCCCCAATCGTGACGGTACTTTAGACACAAGAGGGTGTATTTTTTGCAGCAGCAGGGGAAGCGGTGATTTTGCGGTAAAGTCCATGAATTCTGTAGCACAGCAGCTGGAAGCAGGACGGGCCATGTTTGGAAAGAAAAAAACAGGCACCCTTTTTATTGCCTATTTTCAAGCCTACACCAACACCTACGGAAAAATAGAATATTTATCCCAAATATATGAAGAAGCCTTAAGGCAGCCTTATATTGTAGGCATTTCCATTGCCACAAGGCCGGATTGTCTTCCCCCGGAAATCTTGGACTTACTTTCCTCTTTAAAGGAAAAATATCCTGAAAAAGAAATCTGGGTAGAACTGGGGCTGCAAACTATTCATTCTTCCACCTCCGTCTATATTCGAAGAGGATACCCCCTTTGTGTATTTGAACAGGCGGTTGAGGAATTATCCAAAAGAAGCATCCCCATTGTAGTTCATGTTATTCTCGGACTTCCCGGAGAAACTCATGAAATGATGCTGGAAACGGTTTCCTATTTAAACCGTTTTCCCATTTTTGGAATTAAGCTGCAGCTGCTTCACGTCTTAAAAGACACAGATTTAGCTGCTAATTACTTAAAGGGAGAATTTCAAACCTTGGAAAAGGAAGAATATATGGATCTTTTGATTCGCTGTCTCAAAAAACTCTCTCCCGAAATTGTCATCCACCGTCTTACGGGAGACGGCCCCAAAGAACTTTTAATTGCTCCTTTATGGAGCCTGTATAAGCGGGATTTTTTCAACGCTCTTCACAACCATTTACGTAAAAGCGGTGAATATCAGGGACAAGAATATTTCTAAGAAAGCGCTTTTCCCTCCCTAAGTTTATTTTAGAAAGTGTTGATTATGGATTTTATAACTTCAAAAGAATCATTAATGTTGTATAAACTCATTGTTTTATATTTGCTGGATAAGGTATCCTTTCCTCTGACCCAGTCTCAAATCAGCGAATTTATTCTGGATAAAGGCTATACCAGCTACATGACCTTACAGCAGGTTTTCTCTGAGCTTACGGAAAATAATTTAATCGCCTCTCATACCACAGGTCACAGAACCCAGTTTAAGATCACCCCGGAAGGTCGTGATACTTTAGGTTTTTTCGAGGGCAGAATCAGTGACATAATTAAAGAGGAGATTAAAGAATATTTAAAAGAGCATTCTTTAGACCTTCGAAATGAAGTATCCGTTACTTCCAATTACTACAAAACCGTACAGGGCGAATACGAAGCCGTTCTTTCTGCCAAGGATAAGGACACTACAGTTATTGAACTTAAGCTTTCTCTTCCCACTGCTCAAATGGCTGATGCCATTTGCCATCGTTGGCAGGAAAAAAATCAGGAAGTGTACGACACCTTAACAAGAATTTTATTTTAATTATAAAAAGAAGAGGCAGAAAGGGCTTGCCATCAGCAATCCCCTTCTGCCTCTTCTTTAATTTTTTTCATATGGGCTTTAATTTTTGCCTCATAACCGTTTCCGTCAGGACGATAAAACTCTTTTCCATTTAACTCATACGGTAAGTATTGCTGTTTTACGTAATGATTTTTATAATCATGGGCATATTTATATCCCGTTCCTCTTCCCAGATTTTTTGCCCCCTTATAATGAGCATCCTGTAAATGAGCCGGTACTTTCATATTTCCACTCCTTCTTACTTCTTCCATTGCCTCAAATATTCCCAATGCTGCATTGCTTTTTGGTGCTGTGGCCACATAGGTAACTGCCTGGGCCAGGATAATCTGTGCTTCCGGCATTCCGATTCTTTCCACTGCCTGGGCTGCTGCCACTGCCACCTGTAGGGCCATGGGATCTGCATTTCCCACATCTTCAGAAGCACAAATCATAATTCTTCTGGCAATAAAGGTAATACTCTCCCCTGCATACAGCATTTTTGCAAGATAAAATAACGCCGCATCTGGATCTGAGCCCCTCATACTTTTAATAAAGGCAGATATGGTATCGTAATGATTATCTCCCTTTTTGTCATAATTAACTACCCTTTTTTGAATACACTCAGTGGCTACCTGAAGACTAAGATGAATTTTCCCATCCTCTGCCCTGGGGGTTGTTAAAATTCCCAGTTCCACAGCATTCAGCGCATGCCTGGCATCTCCACCGGATAAATCTGCCAAAAACTCCAATGCCTCCTCTTCAATAACAGCCTCATAACTTCCCAGCCCCTTTTCTTTATTGTAAACTGCTCTCTTAATTAATTCTTTGATCTCCTCCTTTTCCAGAGGCTTTAATTCAAAAATAACGGAACGGGAAATCAATGCCTGATTTACCTCAAAATAAGGATTCTCCGTGGTTGCTCCGATTAACGTAAGGGTGCCGTCTTCCACAAAGGGAAGAAGGTAATCCTGCTGACCCTTATTAAAACGATGAATTTCATCAATGAATAAGATGGTTTTCTTTCCATACATTCCCTGAAGCTCTTTGGACTTTTGCACCACCTCTTCCATATCTTTTTTTCCGGCTACGGTAGCATTAATCTGTACAAATTCTGCACTGGTGGTTTGTGCAATAACCTTTGCAAGGGTGGTTTTCCCCGTTCCCGGAGGTCCATAAAAAATCAGAGAACTGATCTTATCTGCTTTTATGGCCCGATATAAAAGCTTATCTTTTCCAATAATATGCTGCTGCCCTACCACCTCCTCTAAGCAGGAGGGTCTAAGTCTTGCTGCCAGGGGCGCTTCTTTTTCCTTTCTTGTTTCTCGCATATATTCAAACAGATCCATTTTTTTCCTTTTCTCCAGTACAACATTTTTTTAAGTTTTCTTGTTTTCTCTACTATTCTACCTTTTTTTTGTTTTTATTCAATGACTTTTGTAAAAAGGAGATAATTCATTTTTATAAAACAGACATTTGTCCTTTATTTTTTTCCAAAATATACGTATTTTTTCTACAGATTTCTATATTTTAATTTTTTTAACTTTTTGTATAATTCACAGGAATAAGTGTGAATTATACTAGTATTTCCATGCTATATTTGGTATAATTAATTTATTATTACAGAGGAGGAATAGTCCAATGAGCAAAAAGTATGTATACCTCTTTACAGAGGGTAACAAAGACATGCGTGAAATCCTGGGTGGAAAAGGTGCCAACTTGGCAGAAATGACAAATGCCGGTATGCCTGTACCTCAGGGATTTACCATCAGTACAGAAGCCTGTACACAGTATTACAATGACGGTCGTCAGATTAATGACGAAATCATGAACCAGATTTACGAGTATATCGGAAAGATGGAAGAAGTAGTAGGTAAGAAATTTGGTGACAGCCAGAACCCTCTTTTAGTATCTGTTCGTTCCGGTTCCCGTGCTTCTATGCCCGGTATGATGGATACCATTTTGAACTTAGGTTTAAATGATGAGGTAGTAGAAGGCTTAGCTAAATTAACAGGTAATCCTCGTTTTGCCTATGACAGCTATCGTCGTTTTGTTCAGATGTTCTCTGATGTTGTTATGGAAATGTCCAAGACATATTTTGATAACATTATTGAAGAAATGAAGGAAGCTAAGGGTGTTAAACTTGATGTTGAATTAGATGCCGACGACTTAAAGGCTTTAGTAGTAAAATTCAAATCCTTATACAAGGAGAAAATGGGAAGCGATTTCCCTACGGATCCTAAGGTTCAGTTAATCGAGGCTGTAAAAGCTGTATTCCGCTCTTGGGACAATCCTCGTGCCAACGTTTATCGTCGTATGAATGAAATTCCTTATGACTGGGGTACCGCTGTAAATGTACAGTCCATGGTATTTGGTAACTCCGGTGAAAATTCCGGTACAGGTGTAGCCTTTACCCGTGACCCTTCCACAGGAGAAAACAAATTAATGGGTGAATACTTGATTAATGCACAAGGTGAAGACGTTGTTGCCGGTATTCGTACTCCTTCCCCTATCAGCCATTTGAAAGAACAGATGCCTGAAGTTTATGATCAGTTTGTTGATATTGCCGGTAAGCTGGAAAAGCATTACCGCGATATGCAGGATATGGAATTTACCATTGAAAACGGCAAATTATATATGTTACAGACACGTAACGGAAAACGTACTGCTCAGGCAGCATTAAAAATTGCCGTTGATTTAGTTGATGAAGGTATGATTACTGAAGAAGAAGCTGTTCTTCGTGTAGAACCTCAGCAGTTAGACTCTTTATTACATCCTCAGTTTGATTCTGCAGCATTAAAGGCTGCTTCCGTTATCGGAAAAGGTCTTCCTGCTTCTCCCGGAGCTGCCTGCGGACAGGTAGTATTTACTGCCGAAGATGCAAAGGAAGCTGTTGAAAGCGGAAAAATGCCTAAAGTTATCTTAGTTCGTTTGGAAACCAGTCCTGAAGATATTGAAGGTATGGTAGCTGCTCAGGGTATCTTAACCGTTCGTGGTGGTATGACATCTCACGCTGCCGTAGTTGCTCGTGGTATGGGTACCTGCTGTGTATCCGGTTGCGGAGAAATCTCTGTTGACTACGATGCTAAGTGCTTCACCTTAGCCGGCAAAACATACAATGAAGGTGACTGGATTTCCTTAGATGGTTCTACAGGAAACATCTATGGCGAAGCAGTTCCTACAGTGGAAGCTACTATCTCCGGTGACTTTGGACGTTTCATGGGATGGGCTGATTCTTACCGTAAATTACAGGTTTGGACAAATGCTGATAACCCAAGAGATGCAAAACAGGGTGTTGATTTCGGTTGTGAAGGTATTGGCTTATGCCGTACAGAGCATATGTTCTTTGAAGCAGACAGAATTAAAGCTGTTCGTGAAATGATCGTTGCTACTTCCATTGAAGCCCGTAAGGCTGCTTTAGCAAAAATTGAACCTTATCAACAGAATGACTTTGAAGAAATGTATCGTATTATGGGCGATCGCACCATGACTATTCGTTATTTAGATCCCCCGTTACATGAATTCTTACCTACAAAGGAAGAAGATATTGCTGAGCTGGCAAAAGAATTAGATATGCCTCTAGCTGACTTAGAAGCTGTTATCGAAGGATTACATGAATTTAACCCTATGATGGGTCATCGTGGATGTCGTCTTGCAGTTTCTTATCCGGAAATCGCGGAAATGCAGACAAATGCAGTTATCAAAGCTGCCCTTACCGTTTCCAAAGAAACCGGTAAAAATATTGTTCCTCACATTATGATCCCCTTAGTTGGTGATTTAAAGGAATTAAAATTTGTTAAAGATGTTGTAGTTAAAACAGCGGATGCTTTAATTGCAGATTCAGGTGTAGATATGAAGTACGAAGTAGGTACCATGATTGAAATTCCTCGTGCTGCTCTTACAGCAGGAGAAATTGCAAAACATGCTGACTTCTTCAGTTTCGGTACAAATGACTTAACTCAGATGACCTTTGGTTTCAGCCGTGATGACGCAGGTAAATTCTTATCTTACTACTATGACCAGAAGATTTATGAAAGCGATCCTTTTGCTCACTTAGATCAAACCGGTGTAGGTAGATTAGTTAAGTTAGCATCTGAAGACGGACGTGCTTCTAACCCTAATTTAGGCTTAGGTATCTGTGGAGAACATGGTGGAGATCCTACTTCTGTAGAGTTCTGTCATAATGTTGGTTTAGATTATGTATCCTGTTCACCTTTCCGTGTACCTATTGCACGTTTGGCTGCTGCACAGGCTGCTATTAAAAGTAAAAAATAATTAGTAACCTATTTTTTAAAAAGGGCCGTCACCGGCATCACCTTTTGATGAATACCGATAAGGAAGTATTGAGAACAAACTAACTTAACGGCTGACAAACAGGTTGCGACGAAAAACGGGTAGGAAGTCCAACAACTTCTTACCCGTTTTTTCTATACCCTGTGGAACGATAGAACGGTGTTTTAACGCTTCCGGGATACTTCTCTCTCTTTTCGAAAAGTTACCCTAAAACTACGTCTAGCACCATCATTAAACAAAATCCCAATGCAAAAGCTATGGTTCCCACATTGGAATGAGGTTCCTCTGACATTTCCGGTATTAATTCCTCTACCACCACATAAATCATAGCTCCTGCTGCAAAGCTTAACAAATAAGGTAATATCGGAAGAATATGACTGGCTAAAAGCAAGGTAACGATGGCGGCTATAGGCTCTACAACCCCCGACAAAACTCCATAAGAAAAGGCTCTTTTCTTACCTTCTCCCCTACTACTTAAAGGTAGAGATATAATCGCGCCTTCTGGAAAATTCTGGATAGCAATTCCAAGTGCTAAAGTAAGTGCTGCTGTAGACGCAATTTGTATTTCCCCACTTAACCAGCCTGCCATCACTACGCCTACTGCCATCCCTTCCGGAATATTATGAAGTGTAACGGCAAACATTAGCATAGCAGAATTAGATAAGTTGCTCTTAGGTCCCTCCGGTTTTTCATCATGAAGATGAAGATGGGGTACAAAGGTATCTAAAAACAAAAGAAAAAACATTCCAAGTAAAAATCCTACTACTGCAGGAAGAAACGCAAATTTCCCCAATTCCTCAGCATGATTCATAGAAGGAATTAATAAGCTCCAAATAGAAGCTGCTACCATTACACCGGCAGCAAAACCCGTTAAAACTCTTTGCAAACTTTTTCCCATCTCCTTTTTCATTACAAAAACAGAGGCCGCTCCCAAAGACGTTCCCAAAAAAGGTAATAATACACCGGATACTACACTAAAATTCATCTAATCACCTCTTTTTTCTCATATTTAGTATATGATACCAACTGCCGAAAGCTTCCTTTTTTGCTTTCCTTTTTCAAGTATCATATTCCCTAATATATATTTTATCGTAAAACGACAGAATCCGCAAACGGTTCTTAAATTGAATAGGAATGACATAAAGTCGGAGAACCAGGCTTGCGGAATATCCATCAAAGTGTATGTTTGTATGTTTTGTAGTTAGTTATTACTAACTTGTAATCAATATACCATGCTAACAAAAGTTTGTCAATACTAATTTTTATTTTCTCGAAAATCTCCGGTTACAGTTTAGTCTTCATCTGAAAAATAGTCGAACGTAAGTTTTTTACCTGTATCCAAGTGCCATATCTATAAAAAAAATACGAAATACTGTACAAGAGTTTGTTCCTTCACAGTATTTCGTATTATTTTCACACATTATCGGACTATGGCAAGATATCTTTCATACCATCCATAGTAATTGCAACTGTAGAAATATTATGGAATAACGCAGAAGAAGCAGGTTGAAGAATTCCCAGAACCCCTAAAAGAATTAATCCAGAATTAATCCCTACAATTTTATGATAGTTTTTCTCAATCTTTTTCATCAATCCAAGACTAAGACTTCGTAAGAGTATAAGATTCTCCAAGCTATCTGCCTCTATGGTAATATCTGCAACTTCACGGGCAATCTGGGCTCCATCACTAATGGCAATCCCTACATCCGCCATAGATAATGCAGGAGAATCATTTACTCCATCCCCAATCATCACTACCTTTCTTCCTGCCTTCTTTTCTTTTTCAACATAGGCAGCTTTGTCTTCCGGTAATACTTCCCAGTAAACTTCATCAAGCTTTAATCTTTCTCCAACAGCTCTTGCCACACGTTTACTATCTCCTGTCATCATTACCAGCTTCGTAATTCCTGTTCCTCTCAATCTTTCAATAATCGAATAAGCTTCTTCCCTTAAAGGATCTTCAATGCAAATTACTGCAGACAATTTTCCATCAATTGCCATCAATAATAGTATTGTTTCCATACCCAAAGCAACCGCTCTTTACTTCTAATTTCATATATTTTCTCCCAACTCCTATACTTATTTTAGCATTGCCTTTCTAAGCATAAAGGCAAAGAAGGGAGCACCTATAATTGATGTTAAGATTGAAATGGGTAATTCCGCTGCCGAAATGGTTCTTGCAATTCCATCTATCACTAAAAGATAAGTCCCTCCCATAAGGATACAGGCCGGTATCAGACTCCGATGATCATTTCCCACCACAAATCTTCCTACGTGAGGAATGACAAGACCAATCCAGCCTATAATCCCGCATAATGATACAGATACAGCCGTCATTAAGGTAGATACTATGATAATGACCAATCTCATTTGTTCCACTTTTATCCCCAGAGATTTTGCTTCATCTTCGTTTAAGGATAGTAAATTCATCTTCCACCGAAGGGTAAACAAAATTGCCATGCAAGGCACGATCACACAGGCAGCCACCACTGTATCCTTATAAGAAGCAGAAGCCAGACTTCCCATTAACCTCCTTACTCTTAATCCCATCATAGCCGGAATCAATATAGGCAATCTTTCCATAGGTTTGCAAGCCTTCCCAGGAGTACGGGTTCTTGCTGTTCACCCCTCTAAAAACTAATTTTTCTTTTTCCATTTCAACGCTTGAATTCATTTCTTAAAAATGATTCCTTTTTCTCCTTTCTCATTGCTGGCATAACCTACTTTAAATAATCTTTTCATCTTATATCATTATACCAGACAATTTTTATCCACCTTTTTATAATATTAGTTGCAACTAACTTTAGCAACAAAAAAATGCTTATTGATAAAAATTGTCAAATAATATATTCTATGATATATTGTAAGAAAGTATAGAAAGGAGCCACGAAATTGAATTCGTGTTATCGTTATGAATATAAATGAGTCTGCTGAAAATTATCTTGAAACAATCTTACAGCTTAGTAAAATACTTCCCGTAGTTCGTTCTGTAGATATTGCCAATGAGTTGGGATTTAAAAAATCCAGTGTCAGTGTGGCCATGAAAAACCTTCGTCTGAAGGAATATATTACCGTAACTGACTCAGGCTTTATATATCTTACTGACAGCGGAAGGAAAATTGCGGAATATGTATATGAAAAACATACTTTTTTAAAAGATTGGCTTTGCAGTCTGGGAGTTTCTGAAGATATTGCAGGAGAAGATGCCTGTAAGATGGAGCATATTATCAGTGACCAGTCCTTTGACGCAATTAAGGAGTATGTTAAGAAACATACTCCTTAATTCTCATTGCTCTCATTGCATTTAAGATAGCAAGGAATGCTACTCCCACGTCTGCAAAAACAGCAGCCCACATGGTAGCTATTCCTAAAGCTGCAAGCAATAATACCAACATTTTAATTCCAAGGGCCATAACAATATTCTCCTTTACAATGAATAATGTTTTATGGCTTATTCTTATTGCTGTAATTATCTTAGAAGGCTGATCATTCATAATAACAAGATCTGCAGCCTCAATAGATACATCTGCCCCTAAACCTCCCATAGCAATTCCTATATCTGCTCTGGCAAGGACCGGTGCATCATTTATACCGTCCCCCACAAAAATAACCTTTTTTCCCGGCTGTACTTCTTGCAGGATTTTTTCCATAATCTCAACCTTATGGTAAGGAAGCAACTCGCTGTAATATTCCTGAATTCTCAGTTCTTTAGCTATCTGTCCTGCTGCATTTTTTCCATCACCTGTAAGCATGACGATTCTTTTAATCCCCATATCTTTCAGTACTCTTATGGTATCCCTTGCATCCTCTTTCAACTGGTCTGCTATGATAATATATCCCAGATATTCTCTCTTCTCGCCTTCTCTTGCAATATGGCATACACTTCCCCAGGTTTCAGGCTGCTGGCAGGAAATCCCCAGGGTTTCCATCCATTTTTCATTTCCTACATAAATCTTTTGATGCTGATACAGGGCTTCAACTCCATATCCCGGAATTTCTTTGGCATATTCCAGATTTTCTTTTTGAATCTCTTTTCCGTAAGCCTCATGTAAAGCCTTTGCAATGGGATGATTTGAGGCATATTCTCCGTAAGCTGCCATGGCCAGAAGCTGTTCTTTATCCATCTCTGGTTTCATGGATACAATATCAACAACCTGAAAGCTTCCTTTCGTCAGTGTTCCTGTTTTATCCATTACTACCGCTTCTGCTGATGCTAAAAGCTCCAGGTAATTGCTGCCTTTAATTAAAATCCCTCTTTTACTTGCTCCTCCGATTCCTCCAAAAAAGCTTAAAGGAATACTGATGACAAGAGCACAGGGGCAGGAAATAACAAGAAAACTTAATGCACGGTATATCCAAACAAGGGGAGTTCCTGTAATGATGGAGGGAATTATGGCAAGAAGTAAAGCAAGAATTACAATTATAGGAGTATAATATCTGGCAAATCGGGTAATAAACTTCTCACTTACCGCTTTATTGACAGAGGCATTTTCCACCAGCTCCATAATTTTCATTACTGTAGAATCAGTAAATTCCTTCGTAACCTTTATTTCAACAGCACTGTTTAAATTAATACAGCCGCTGCATACTTCTTCTCCTTCTTTTACCTCTTTTGGGATACTTTCCCCTGTTAATGCCGAAGTATCAAGACTGCAGCTTCCCTTTTGAATTATACCATCTAAAGGGATTCTCTCACCTGCCTTTACCAGGATCGTATCTCCCGGTTCCACCTCCCCAGGATCTGCCATTTCTTCTCTATCCCCACGTAAAACTCTTGCCTCATTGGGGCATAGATCCATCATTTCCTTAATGGATTTTCTGGAGTTATTTATGGCATAGGACTGAAACCATTCTCCAATCTGATAAAAAAGCATAACTGCTGCCGCTTCAGGATATTCACTAATAAAAAAAGCTCCCAGTGTGGCAATTACCATCAAAAAATTTTCGTCAAAAATTTGCCCTGCCGTTATTGTTCTTACTGCTTTTTTTATTACCTCTGTTCCCACAATTAAATAAGAGAGTAAAAAACAAATTATGGCAAACAGTTCAAATAAGGAATAAGATTTTTCTCCTAAACCTTTTAAAAATAAAGCCAGTAAAAACAGAAACAAACTGATAATTATTTTTTTCCCTTGTCTTTTCAGTTTTTTCGTCATTTTCTAAAGCTTCTCCATCTGTCTTTTTTATTTTTCTATTACTTCTACATCCGGTTCAACTTTCTTCACTATCTTTTTTATTTCCTCTGTGAGTAAACTTATTTTTTCTTCCTCAGCTTCTATTACCAGCTTCTGAGTTAATAAAGTAAGACGAGCCTGAGATACTCCCTCCAGCTTTCCCACCTTTTCTTCAATAATCGCTGCACAATGAGCACAATCTAAATCTTCTAAAATATATGTTTTTTTCATCTTTATTATTTCCTTTCTTTTTCCCTATCTCTGTTGAATGAATATCTAAAAACAAAAATCCGGTATATTTTAACACTATTCCCGTATAATTGGCTTCTTATTATCATGATCCAACAGAATCACGATACTTTATCCGGAAAATACGTTTCAGACAATCATCAATTCTTTCCTCACTAATAGTTCCTTCCCTTACTGCCTCTAACACACCTTTATAGGCAAGGGAAAAATCCTCCGGCATAAGCAATAAATCTGCTCCTGCCTTTAAGGCATTAATTGCCGCCTCATCGGCTCCGTAATATTCTACTATAGCTCCCATATTCAGCGCATCGGTTATCACCACACCATTATACTCCATTTCTGCCCTAAGTATATCTGTAATGATTTCCTTAGATAAGCTTGCCGGAGTATTATCTCCCGTAATCTGGGGATAGGAGGCATGTCCTACCATAATCATTTCTGCGCCTGACTGAATGGCCGCTGCAAAGGGAAGCAGCTCCTTTTGATATAATTCTTCCTTTGTTTTATCTATTACCGTCATTTGCTCATGGGTATCTTCTGTTCCGTCTCCCATTCCCGGAAAATGCTTAACACATCCAATAATTCCTGTCTCTTTAAGCCCTTCCAGTGAAGCTGTTACCATATTAGAAACTAAGGCTGCATCCTTGCCAAAGCTGCGGCTTTGAAAGGAACCTTTTTCCTCTTCATCTAAAATATCGGCTACCGGTGCAAAGTTCAAATTCACCCCATGGTCTTTCAAATAAGTTCCTACACTAGCCATGGCCTCCTTTGCCCTTGCAGGATCCCCTGATTCTCCTATTTTCTTCATTGGCCCCACATTATCCAAGTTTAAAGACTTAGCCAATCTGGCCACCTCTCCCCCTTCTTCATCTACTGCCAAAAACAAAGGGTATTTACTGTAAGAAACAGTATTTCCCAGCATTTCCTTAAACTGGTCTGCAGATTTAATATTTTGTGCAAAATAAATTAATCCTGATACCGGATATTGTTCCAGCGCTGTTTTCGTCCCTTCTCCGGCCTGAACAGCCACATCTACCCCTGTAATATCTTCCGGTCGTACAAGAAAGACTCCTGCCACTTTTTCTTCTAAAGTCATTTCCGATATTACCGCTTCCACTACTTCATCCAATACCTGCTTTTCATCAAAAACAGGTTCTTCTTCTAAAGGCGTATTTACTGCCTCCTCCAAATCGGAAGAAAAATCTTCCCCACTTTCTTCCTCTATAAAAACTATCTCTTCCTGCTTTTTCTGTGAGAATAGTACATCCTTTAATAAAGCAACGGATAAAATTCCTACTGCCACAAAAATCAACAATACAATGATTACAGATATTCTTGCCATCAATTGATTTTTCTTTCTTCTTTGGCGTCTTAATTCTCTTTTTTCTTCTTCCGTCATTACTTCTGCTTCCAACTCTGTTTCTTCGATTTTCATGAATTCTTCCCTTTCTCCTCTATATTCCCATACAGCTTACTAAAACAGATCTAAATAGTTCCACTGCTTTTTTAGTATAACAAATGTTTGAGCGGGTATCAATGTTGTTTTATTGACACCCGCTCCTATACTGTGATTTCCAATGGCACATCCTCCATACTCTACATTTTTATCACACCATATTCATTTGTTCTCTCGTTCTTTCCATCCTTCTTTGTACTTATTATACTGTAATGTTTTTCTTTACAAATCATTACTTTTATTGATGTACTTAATACGACTCCCCTCACTCTACAGCACTCTAATCTTCTTCTTCCTCTTTAAATTTCTTCTATAAATGTTGGTTATTGTTTTATCTCTTTCAAGAAATTCTGATTGGATCTTATCTAATACTAATGAAATCATCTTTCCTTTCTAAAAATTTTTCCTTTGTTCATGTTTAATTAGTTTTTCTTCCAATTAATTATGATACAAAATCTGTAGAAACTTCTGCTATAAATTTCACCTTTCATATTAGATCTTTAATATAGTTCTGCCATAGAATCCTTTTACCTCTTTTGCTAACGCTATTATTTCCGGTAAATTGAAATAATATTAACTTATGTTTTTGGTGGTCTGTACCTTCCTTCCTTTTATTCTTTTCTGTTGTTGTTTATGTCTTTATTATAACAAAAGAAATTAATTTGTCAATACTTTTTATTAAAAATAAGCATTATTTTCAAATTAATTTCTTTTGTTATTTTATATATTTAGTTTTATATTACTTTATTTATTTATATTCTGTTTAAATTTTATTAATTTTATTATTGTCAGTTAATTGATATTTTTGAAATTCACGTCCGGGCGCTCCGCAGGAAGGGCATCTGTCTAATTTTGTTTCTTCTGTCATTAAATAACCGCAAATAGGACAAACGTAAAGAGCTTCTGTCCCGGGTCTTTTTTCTTTTCCTAATTTCTGCAGCAGCTTACCATGTACCTTCTCTGCCTCCAGAGCAGACTGATAAGATCCTTCTGCCAAGGAATGTCCTTGTTCTTTACAATATTTTTCCATCATAGAATAATAATGATTATGTTCATATTCTTCTGTTTTGGCAAATTCCTCGCTGGCCCTGGAAAAAACAGGAGGTCTTTCAATAGTAGAATAAAAATTTCTGGCATGGTAATATTCCGAAGAAGCCAGAGCCTCAAACATAAGGGCAACCTCTTCCATTCCTCTTCTTCTGGCTCGATCTGCATGCATAAGATAACGCAGATGGGCCATTAATTCACCTTGCACAGTGGAAAGAATCTGTTCTCTTAAAATAGGATCCTTCGCTTCCTTTGTATAGCAGTTATCCCACAAATTCTCAAAACGATAAAGAATTTTCCCGTCCTTCCAATAAAAATGAACTAAATGATGCTCTATATCTGCGGCACGAATTTCCTTAGATACATCTTCAATCATGGCCCCTCCCCCTCCTGTACAGATCAGAGGAATACCATCTACCACGTCCTCAAATTTAGAATGTACATGACCGCATAAAAGATATTTTACTTTATCCTTATGTTTCTTGTAAGCTTTCTGCAATCGGATAAACTCTTCTGTTGAAACACAGTTTTGAATAAAATGATTGGGCACGGGAATATGAAAGGCAATAATAACATTCTCCACCTCTTGCCTCTCCAAAATCTCTTCCAAAAGTTCCAGCCCTTCTTCTTCAAACCTTCTCATGGCATTATCTAAAACAACCACAGTAAAGTTCTTTAACATCAGCACATAATTCTGTCTTCCGAAATATTCCTCATAAGCTCCCGTATCATGATTTCCTCTAAGTCCGTAAACAGGATTTTGAGCAATACTTTCTGAAAAATTACAGATTCTTTTGTAATATGACTTAGTACCTGCAGGCACCAGATCCCCCACTACCAAAGTAATATCATCTTTACTGCTTTTTTCCAGTGCACCCGCATAAACCTTCATATTATAAGTTCCAAGGCCATCACAGCCCGGATCTCCGATTACCCCTATAGATTCCACCTGTTCCAGTGAAATGATCTTTTCTTTTACTTTCTGTATTTTCTTCATTTTTTCCCCCTAATAATCCACTCTTTGCGTCTGCCTGCCACAATAGTTCAGCCTTGACCTTCCCATTACAGACAGCACCCACATTTAAAGTCGCTTTCAGCGATGTGGGTGCTGTTTTTTCTATAATTATGCTTTTTCTCATGACCAATCAGTTAATCATTGGTTACTGCCTGTTTCATTACACTAATTATATTTTACACTTTAGCTAAAACAAAAATGTTGTAGATAGCTTCAATGGCAGTTTCAAAATCTTCATTTTTTACTCCAATAATAATATTTAACTCACTGGAGCCCTGATCAATCATCTTTACATTTACTTTAGCATGTGCCAGAGCAGAGAAAATTCTTCCTGCAGTACCGCGAGTAGATTTCATTCCCCGTCCTACCACTGCAATTAAGGCTAAATCAGCTTCAATATCTATAGTATCCGGTTTTGCCAATCTGTGAATTCCTGTTACTACCTGCTGTTCCTTATCCATAAAATGATCCTGATGAACAAATACGGTTAAGGTATCAATTCCGGAAGGTACATGTTCAAAAGATATACCGTTATCTTCAAATACATTGAGCACTTTACGGCCAAAACCGATTTCGGAGTTCATCATGTCCTTTTCTATATTGATGGAACAAAAGCCTTTCTTTCCCGCAATACCGGTAATGGTATATTTTGATTTTTGGCATGTACTTTCCACAATCCATGTACCATTATCTCCAGGTGCATTGGTATTGCGGATATTAATGGGAATTCCTTCCTTTCTTACCGGAAAAATAGCATCTTCATGAAGTACGGTTGCTCCCATATAGGAAAGCTCGCGAAGCTCTCTGTAGGTAATGGTTTCAATTCCCACAGGATCTTTAATGATCCTTGGATCTACCAGTAAAAAACCTGATACATCAGTCCAGTTTTCATATACATCTGCATGAACAGCCTGTGCCACGATAGAACCGGTAATATCTGATCCTCCTCTGGAAAATGTTTTTACCGTACCGTTGGGAAGAGATCCGTAAAATCCGGGGATTACGGCTTTATCATGTTTAGATAATTCTTCTGACAACACCTTTTTGGTTCTCTCTTCATCCCAGGTTCCGTCTTCCTTAAAAAAAATCACCTTAGCGGCATCTACAAAAGCATAGCCTAAATAATCGGCCATAATAATACCGTTTAAGTATTCTCCTCGGGATGCAGCATAATTTTCCCCAATGTGCTTAAGGAAATTTTCTTCAATTACCTTAAATTCGCTATCTAAAGAAAGAGACAGATTTAAGCCGGAGATAATCTCTTCATATCTTGCCTTGATATTTTTTAATAATCCTTTGAATTCTTCTCCTTCTTCTGCCAAATGATAGCATTCATACAACATATCCGTTACTTTTGTATCTCCTGAAAATCTTTTTCCCGGAGCAGAGGGAACCACATATTTTCTGTCCTCCTGGGCACGGATAATCTCTCCTACTTTATGAAACTGCTCAGCACTGGCTAATGAGCTTCCTCCAAATTTAACAACTTTTTTCATCTTCTCCTCCTAAACCTTCTGCCTATTTTTCAAAAAGCTTTTCTATGATCTTATGACCTTCCTCTACCATATTATGACTTGCTTTTGCTTCTTTCTCATTATACTTCCATTCTCTTTTTAAGTCCATACCACTATCGTACAGAAGATAAGGTACAGGATCTGAGGTATGGGTTCTTATTCTTACGGGAGTGGGGTGATCGGGAAGAATCAAAAGGCGAAAATCTTCTTTTTCTTCCTCCAGTTTTTGCACAATGGGAGCAATAATTCTTTGATCAAAATATTCAATGGCCTGAATCTTTCTTTCTCTGCTTCCCTGATGTCCCATTTCATCCGGTGCTTCTACATGAAGATATACAAAATCATAATTATCTTTTGTTAATGCCTTTATTGCCGCCTGTGCTTTACCCTCATAATTTGTATGTAAGCCTCCATTGGCACCTTCCACATGGGCATTATCCATACCGGCCCCCACAGCAATTCCTTTTAAAAGATCTACTGCGGAAATCATCATTCCCTTTTTGCCTGTTTTTTCAAAAAAATTGTCTAAAGCCGGCTTTGTTCCCGCCCCCCAGAACCAACAGCAGTTTGCAGGATTTTCTCCCATTTCTTTTCTTTTTATGTTAATAGGATGATCTTTTAAAATATCATAGCTTTTCTTCATCATCTCCCTAAGTACCTTATCCTCAGGAAGATACCGGCCAATAACCTGTTCCAGCACATCATGAGGAGGGGTAAGTTCCACCACCTGCCCCTTCTGCCAGATTAAGCAATGACGGTAGCTGGTTCCCACATAAAATTCATATCCTTCCCGCTTAAGTCCCTGCTTTACCGCCTCTAAAAGTACTGCCGCATCTTCTGTGCTGATTTCTCCTGAACTGTGATCTAAAATTCTTTTTTCTTCAAAAATTTCTTCTTCTTCAGAAATAGTCACAATATTACATCTTAGTGCAATATCATCAACTTTCATGGGAACACCTATACTTAAGGCTTCCAAGGGAGATCGTCCGGAATAATATTTCTTAGGATCATAGCCCATAACCGCCAGATTTGCTGTATCTGATCCAGGCTTCATTCCCTGAGGAATAGTCTGAACCATTCCGATTTCTCCTTTTTTACTTAATGAGTCCATCATGGGGGTAACTGCCACCTCCAAAGGAGTTTTTCCTTCAAGCTCCTCTATTGGCTCATCGCTCATTCCATCCCCTAAACAAATAATATATTTCACTTTATTCTCCATTCTACTTTTCCATACGAATTCTTGTTATCATTTCCGGAAGTTTAGCTGCTTTTTCTTCAAATGCTCTTTCTGTCATTTCTTTTGTAACAATACCAACTTCCCCATCTATGATTTCAACTACCTGCTGTATTTCAAATAATTCTTTTGCTTTTTCCCATCCTTCTTTCTTTACACGAAGGAAAAACTCTTTGGAAGAATCTCTGTAATCTTTTAAACTAAGTTCTTCTTTATCCCAAATACAAATAATTGTTTTTCCTAAATGTCTTGCACAATCCACCACATCGGATACTACTGCACTTGCTGTAGGTAATTTTCCTGCACCTCTTCCGTAAAACATGGAATCTCCCAGCATATTTCCATGAACAAAAATGGCATTAAACACTCCGTTTACTGCATGAAGGGGATGATCATCTGAGATCATAAAAGGAGCTACCATGGCCTCATATCCATCCTTTGTATCTTTGCTCATTCCCAATAATTTAATGGAGGTCTGCAATTCTTTGGCATAACGGAAATCCTCTGCACTGATTTTTGTAATGCCTTCTGTATATATATCCTGATATTTTACATATTTTCCTGTCATTAATGAGGAAAGGATAGCAATTTTTCTGCAAGCATCATGACCTTCCACATCGGCCTCGGGATTGCGCTCTGCATATCCCTTTTCCTGAGCCTCCTTTAATACTTCTGAGAAATCAGCTCCCTCTCGTTCCATCTTTGTTAAAATATAGTTTGTAGTACCGTTTAAAATTCCTGTAATGGATTCTATTTTTTCTGCAGTTAAGGAATAGTTCATGGGACGAATAATGGGAATTCCTCCTCCTACACTGGCTTCAAACAGATAATTACACTTATTTGCCTTGGCAATCTCCAGTAATTCGGGACCATGAGCGGCTACCAGCTCTTTATTGGAGGTACAAACACTTTTTCCAAGTTCCAAAGCTCTTTTGGAAAAGGTAAAGGCAGGTTCAATCCCTCCCATGGTTTCGCACACAATCTTTACTTCCTCATCTTCCAAAATCAAATTAATATCATGAACTACCTTATCTTCATAAGGGTCCCCGGGGAAATCACGTAAATCAAGGATATATTTTACGTTTAATTCTGCTTCCGATCTTAAGTTAATCTTTTCCTTATTCTTCTCAATTACCTCTACTACACCACTTCCTACTGTGCCATATCCTAATACTGCTACCTGTACCATTCTCTATTTCCTCCTGCTTATTCTTTAGCTAAAATTTTTACTTGATGAACTCCCTCACCGGATTCCAATACTTCCAGCATATCTGAAATATCTCCGGTGGTCTGAAGTACCTGAACACTGATACTTAATGCTGCGATTCCATTAATGGGAATACTTTGATGAATGGTAAGAATATTTGCTCCAAATTCCGCAATCTGTCTTAACACATTAGATAAAACTCCCGGCCTATCATCAATATTAAATGTCATGGTTAATGTGGTTCCCTGGGAATTGTCATGAAACTGAAAAATATCATCCTTATACTTATAAAAAGAACTGCGGCTGATTCCAATCTGTTCCACTGCTTCCTGTATGGTAGATGCCTTTTTTGTTTCCATAAGGCGTTTTGCCTCTATGACCTTCAGCAATACCTCGGGAACTGCTTTTTCTTTGACTACATAATACTTTGTGGTCTCTTTCATATCAGTTACTCTTTCTTTTTGTTTTTCTGTGGCAAACATTTGTATTTCCAGCAAAGATATTCTATCATAGGCTTTTATACTGTGCAATAAGAAAATAAATTGTATTTAGATAAATACAATTTTTATTTTTCTCTCGGAAAAAGCAATGTTAAGGGTAATATTTACCTGTTTTTCTCCCATGGGATAAAAAAGATGCCCAATCACAAGATCCGGCATCTTTTTACTTTTATTTCCTTAAACAACTTAAATCAGGGGATACTTCTCAGTCAATTTCTTCACTAAAGCCTTTGCCTCTTCTATCTTATCTTCTCCCTCTTTAATAATCATGGCTACGGCCTCTGCAATAATTTCCATATCTTCTTCCTTCATTCCTCTGGAAGTAACAGCAGGAGTTCCTAAACGAATTCCACTGGTAACAAAGGGGGATTTAGGATCGTTGGGAATGGTATTTTTATTGGCGGTAATATGTGCTGCATCCAGCCATTTTTCCACTTCTTTTCCTGTTCTGTCATAATTGGTAAGATCCAGAAGCATTAAATGATTGTCTGTACCTCCGGAAACAATTTTAATCCCACGATTCATCAATCCTTTGCATAAGGCCTGTGCATTAGTGATAATCTGCTTCTGATATTCTTTAAATTCTTCTGTTAAAGCTTCTTTAAAGCATACAGCCTTTGCCGCAATTACATGCATCAAAGGACCGCCCTGAGTACCGGGGAAAATCGCTTTATTGAAGTTATATTTTTCATCTGCCTCTTTTGTGGCAAGAATCAAACCACCTCTGGGTCCACGCAGGGTTTTATGGGTCGTTGTGGTTACCACATCAGCATAAGGAATGGGACTGGGATGAACACCAGCTGCCACAAGACCTGCAATATGAGCCATATCTACCATTAATACGGCTCCTACCTCATCTGCAATTTCTCTGAACTTTTTAAAATCAATGGTTCTGGCATAAGCAGATGCACCTGCAATAATCATCTTAGGCTTACTTTCTACTGCCACTCTTCTTACTTCATCATAATCAATATATCCTTCGTCATTTACCCCATAGGCTACGATGTTAAAATATTTTCCTGACATATTCACCGGACTTCCGTGGGTTAAATGACCTCCGTGCGCCAGATTCATCCCCATTAAGGTATCTCCCGGCTCTAAAATAGCAAACTGAACTGCCATATTCGCCTGAGCACCGGAATGAGGCTGAACATTGGCATATTCAGCTCCGTATAGCTCTTTTGCTCTCTCAATTGCAAGATTTTCTACTACATCAACACAGTCACAACCACCGTAATAGCGCTTTGCAGGATACCCTTCTGCATACTTATTGGTTAAGGGACTTCCCATGGTTGCCATAACTGCCTTGCTTACCCAGTTTTCAGAAGCAATTAATTCAATATGATCATTTTGTCTATTCTGCTCAGCCACAATAGCTTCTGCAATTTCCGGGTCAACTGCTTTAATCTCTCCAAAAGAATACATTTTATTTCCTCCATAAATTTATTCTATTTTACTTTCGCACAATAACGCTTTATTGCGTTAATATTCTAGCATACTTTTTTTCTGATTTCCACCTTATTTTTCTCTAAGAAATAATTCTTAAATAAACCCTTTATTCTCCATAATATATTTCCTCTTAAGGAAGCTGATATTTCTTTCTTACATGTTTATAATGACTCTTATAAACTTCGGAATTATTGTGCTTCATTTCATCGATGTAGCTGTGGGTACCATATTCATCAGAATTAACTTCCGCAATACAAACTGCAATATTGGAACAATGGTCAGCCACACGCTTATAGCTGGTAATAATATCTGAGTGGATAAAGCCCATTTCAATGGTACATTTGCCCTTTTGAAGACGTTTAATATGGTGCTGCTTTAACTCACTTCTTAAGTAAGAAATTACCTCTTTTAAGGTTTCAATATCCATGGTTCTGTCTGTATCATGAGAACTGAAAACCTCTGTAGCCAGTTCCATAATCTCACTTACCGCCTGAGAATATATGGCCAGTTCTTCCACTGCTTTTTTGGAAAAACTAAGTCCTTTTTCATTCATTTCCTTTGCGGAAAACATTACATTTACCGCATGATCAGAAATTCTTTCAAACTCATTTAAGCATTGTAAAATAATGGAAGTAGTATGATTATCTCTTTCTGACATCTGCTTTTGTGCCAGTTTTACAAGATAGCTTCCTAAACGATCTTCATAACGGTCAATTTCATTTTCTAAAAATTTAACACGTTCTGCCTTCTTTTCATCATATTTTGCCACCAATTCCATTGCCAAAGTCAGGGACTCTCTTGTTACTTCAGACATATGTCTAGCAACTACACGACACTCTTCTACCGCCAAACCGGGAGTTTCCAGGAAACGAACATCCAAAAGCTTGAAATCCTTGTCTGCCTGTGTTTCCACTACTTCCTCTACTTCATCCTTGATACTGATGTAAGCTAACTTCTCAATTACTTTGGAGAAGGGAAGGAGTACTATGGTAGAACTTACATTAAATACCGTATGAATTACCGCAATTCCCGCTGCTCCTGCCGCAACTTCCAAAAAGGGAAAATGAGCAAAGGCATTAATCGCATAAAATACCACCATAAAAACAATGGTTCCGATTAAGTTAAAATATAAGTGAATTAAAGAAGCTCTTCTTGCATTTTTACTTGCACCGATTCCTGATAATAACGCGGTAATACATGTTCCGATATTCTGTCCCATAATAATAGGAATAGCTGTTGCATAGCTTACTGCACCGGTAACACATAATGCCTGTAAAATACCCACAGAAGCAGAAGAAGACTGGATTACGGCTGTAAGAACCATACCTGCCACCATTCCCAAGATAGGATTACTGAAGGCCAGCAGAATATTGGTAAATTCCGGTACATTGGCCAATGGCTTTACTGCCCCGCTCATGGTATCCATACCAAACATTAAAATGGCAAATCCCACTAAAATCATTCCCACATCTTTCTTCTTTTCCTTTTTGGAAAACATAAGAAAACTAACACCAATAATTGCCAGTACCGGTGAAAAGGAGGTGGGTTTTAAAAACTGCATAAAGAAATTACTGCTTTCAATACCGCTTAAGCTTAGGATCCAGGAGGTCATGGTAGTACCAATGTTGGCACCCATAATAATCCCCACTGCTTGGGATAGCTTCATTACTCCGGAGTTAACAAAACCTACTACCATTACTGTAGTTGCGGAGGAAGACTGAATTACTGCCGTAACCACGGCTCCCAGTAATACTGCCTTCATGGGACTTGAGGTTAATTTTTCTAATATTTTCTCCAATCGTCCTCCTGAAATATGGGAAAGACCGTCTCCCATCAGACTCATTCCGTAAAGAAACAGGGCTAATCCTCCTACCATCGTCAAAACGCCAAAAATGTCCATTTTTTCTCCTCCTATAGAGTGTGTTTTTCTTTTCGATTTAATAAATTAAATGTATCTTTTCTCCCAAATCAGACAATCGGATTTTCTTTGCCTGAACCTTAACTTCTCCATCTGTATGTACCCACAAAGGTTCCTTTGCTTCTAATACCGCGCTCTTCGCCCGATACATGCCTACTTCTTTATTTCCCACATGCTTTCCTTTGTATATAGAAGGCAAAATCCATAATACCCGAAGCTTGGAAGCATTAAAAGCTACACAAAAATCAAGCATACCGTCTTCTGTTTTTGCCTCGGGACAAAAAAGCATACCGCCTCCCTGATATCTATGTACCATGCCCACAGCAAAAAACATTGCTTTCATCTCAATTACATCTTTTCCGTCTAAAGTCAATACTGCAGGAACCAGCTTCATTCCAATAAGCTGCTTTAGGGCAATTCCCAAATAGGTTAGCTTTCCTAATTTCAGTCTGTTTAATAATGACTTTATCCCCGAAGCGTTAGCCTCCTGACACACCGCTGCATCAAAACCCATACCGCAGCCAACCATAAACCGTCTGGAAGGTACATGCACCTCTTTTCCCTTATTATAGGCTTTCTCATATTCCAAAAGTCCCATATCAAGGTAAGCTTCTTTTCTTGCAGCAAGGATATTCTCCAAAGCTTTCTCCGGAACTCTGGGAATTCCCATATCTCTGGCCAAATCATTACTGGAGCCGGTGGGAATATAACTGATATCTACCTTAGAAAAATCATCAATTCCCTGAATTGCCTCATTTACCGTTCCGTCTCCTCCTAAAATCACTACATGGATTCTTTCTTTTCCTTTGTCTTCACATAAATCCCTCATGATTTTTTCTGTATGCCCAATTTTTTTTGAAAAAACAGCCTGATATTCTATTTGTTTTTCTTCCAATAAGGGCTTTATTCTCTTCCAGTACTTTTTTCCCTGTCCCGAACGGGAGGTGGGATTAATGATAAAGTAATACATTGTCTTCTCTTTCTTGGTAATGGGCTGCTGTTACCCTTCCTTTATCTCTTGTTTTCCTATAATAAACTGTTAATTAAATTTAAAAAATCTTCTGCAGATCTTATAACCTTCCACGGAAATTTTACGTCCGCTTTTTCCCGGAAGATTAGTATACTGGCCTAAAAGCCCGTATCTTAGCTTCATAAAAATAGCCCGATCTTTCTTCTTCATATATTCCCACAATCCTGCCTTTTTCTCCAATGCTTCCTGTGTTCCTGCACGAATCAAAAGAATGGAAGAAACTGTGGTAATAATATCTAAATAATTCATCATATAATGTCTGCACTTACGGTTTGCTGCCAACATACTTTTATGTTCAACCATATAGTCCATCATCAGACGATTTACCTTAAGCTGCTGGTCAATTCGTCCGATCATGATCTGCTCATTTACAGACTGTCCTTCTCTTCCGATATAGTAGCGATAAAAGTTTTCATCCATATAATACATCTTTTTTACAAAGGGAAGGGGACAAAAGACGAATAAATTATCTACATAAAAGGTATGTTCCGGCAATTTCAACCCACACTCTCTTAACAGGCCGGTACGAAAAATTACGGAATGCATTAAAATATACTGCCCGGGAAAGAATCTTCTTACCTCTTTCCACTCAAATACCGTATCCACGGGAATGGCATGACGATAGCGCATTACCTTTCCCCGTCCTTCTCCTTCTTTTTCATAGACAAAATTGCTGATCATCATGTCGATCATCTGTCCGCCGCCAACCAGCTCTCTTAATTTATCCAAAATCCGGTCATAAGCCTCTTCTTTCACCCAGTCATCACTGTCTACCACTTTGAAAAATAATCCTGTGGCATTTTCCAGCCCTGTATTTACGGCTGATCCATGACCTCCATTTTCCTTATGCACTGCTTTTACAATGGAAGGATACTTCTTTACATACTCCTCCGCTATTGCTTCTGTCTGATCTGTGGAGCCGTCATTTACTACAATAATCTCCACATCCTCTCCGCCCTTTAGCAAAGATTCAATACATTTTCTCATATAATCCTGTGAATTATAACAGGGAATTGCTACTGATAGCAGTTTCATTTTTTTATCCTCTTTATATTTCTTCTATTCCATCTTCTTCATTGTACCACTGCCTTGCAAGATATTCAAATACTTCGCATAAACAGAAAATGCTGAAGGCAGAGGATATTCTTCCTGTGCTTTTTTTCTTTCTACCAAAATCCACTGCTGTTCATCTAATATCTCTTCCTTTGGTACAAGCTCGTCTGTTTTAATCATATAAGCATCCATATGCCACTCTTTATGACTAAAGATATGTTTGGAAGATTCTATCTTCTTGATATGCAGAATTTCCATTCCTATATGATTTAAATAGGCAAGCACCTGACTCTTATTCTGATGGCCTTCCAACATGGGAAACTCATACATCCCGGCCAGCAGACCCTTATTGGGTCTTTGATGAAGAATATATCGCTGTTCATCTTCGATTAAAAGCAAGGTCTTCTTTTCAATGGTTCTGGGCTTTGGTCCTTCCTTTTTTGGAAAGTCCTCTTCTCTCCCCTCCTTATGAGCAAGACAAAGCTTTTCCCATGGACAGATTTCACATTTTGGCTTTCCCTTGGGGATACATATGGTAGCTCCCAGTTCCATTAAGGCCTGGTTAAAATCTCCCGGTGCCTCTTTTGGCATAACTTCCAAAAGCTGATTTTCTACCTTTTTTCTGGTCTTTTCCTTTTGAATTTCCTCCTCATCCATGGTTAGACGACTGATAATCCTTAAAACATTACCATCTACTGCGGGAGCACATTTTCCAAAGGCAATGGAACTGATTGCACCTGCAGTATAACTTCCTATTCCGGGAAGTTTCTTTAACTCCTCCCATTCCTTTGGCATAACTCCCTGGTACTCCTCCACCACAAGCTTTGCCGCCTTTTGAAGATTTCTTGCCCGGTTGTAATATCCTAGGCCCTCCCACAGTTTTAACAGCTGGTTTTCCTCCAAATAAGCTAAAGAAACAAGATCAGGTACCTGTTCCATAAAACGATGATAATAGGGCTTTACTGCTTCTACCCTGGTTTGCTGCAGCATAATCTCTGAAATCCATACATGATAAGCCTTGGGGTCTTCTCTCCAGGGAAGATTTCTATGACCTTTTTTGTACCATTCCATTAAAGGCTTTACCATTTCCTGCAATTCCTTCTTATAATGAAGAAGTACCGGTACCTCTTTATTTAATATAAGGCTGTCTTTTGTTACCAGACAATCAAAAGCTAAAATATGGACTCCTGCTTCTTTGGCTTTTTTTAAGGCTTCTCCAAATTCTTTATGGGTAATATCATTGGGATGAAGACAAGTAACTCCTTTCATCTGAATCACAAAAAGAATATATCCCTCATATCCTTCCTTACGGGCTTGGATTAATTCCTCCACATGCTTTACCGCTCGTGTTGAAGGTGCATCGGGAAAAGCACAGATATTATTATTTTCCAGGGTCACTCCCTTAACCTCAATGAAAATCTCTTTTTCTTTTGTTTTTACATAAAAATCAAACCGGGAATCATTATAGGTGGTTTCCGGTCTGATTTCCACAATATCCGAAAAGATTTTTCCTTCTGTCAAGGCCTCCTTTACCACCATATTGGGAGCCTGAGAATCCATGTTGATTATTCTCTCCTGCTTTTTTACTGCCACAAGATCATATCTTGTTTTCCTTTGGTTTCCTTCCTCATCAGATAAAAAAACTCGTGCCCCCTTTGGTAAAAGCTCCTTACATCTTCCCGTATTTTTTACATGTACTGTTTCTTCCTTTCCCTCTACCAATACCTTGGCAATAAACCGATTGGGGCGTTCCAAAAAAACAGCTTCCTTTATTTTCTTATATTTCATTTAACAGGCTCCTCTAGCGAAGTCTTGTACTTTCAAACTTTTCCCTTGTCATCAGACAATTTTTCAGGGAAGTCAACCGTTCCTTCAAGCTTCCTTCAGGAATCTCAAAATCTGTTACAATAGCCATGGTGGTAATCATTTCATCTGTAATCCTGTGAGATAATGTATCTAAAATCTCCAATCGCTCCTTACAACTCTTGGCATCTAAATAAGCCTCCAATAAAGGATCAAGTTCACTGCCTGCTTCCTCTTTTGTCTCTTCTGTAATATCTTTATATACCGTAAAGGCTCCGGGCTCGCTTCCATGTTCCTCATAATTAATAATCTCTTCTAAAAGCTGAAAACGATATTTTTGTTCTGCCTTAGGGTACTTTTCCTTATCCACTTCCTCCATAAACATGGACAAAGGGCGAATATAAGCCTGGTAGTCACCATACAGTGCCTGATAAACCACCATTTTTTCTTCTGTTTCCGTATGGGTAGCCACTGTAATTATTTTATATAAGTTTCCTTTAAAATGACGATAAATCTGATTAGGCTGAGGTTTGTTCATTTTAGATTCCTTTCTTAGGATATTTGTAACTATACATAACGATTCTACCAAAAAAAGCAGAAAAAGTCATCTGTAGAAATTTTCCTTCTTATCACATATTCTGCCCATAATTTAAAGATTTTGCACAAAAAAGGATTCCCGGGACAGGAATCCTTTCTTGTTTTTTAAGACAAGTGTTGTTCTCTTCTCTTATTGTTTTTCTTTTCCTATTACTTTTTTAGCAAATACTGCTACTAAAACTGCTGCTGCCCCAATAAAACAAAGTAATAAAACAGTGGTATTGTCCGTATTTTTTTCTACTTTCATTTCTGCCAGCGGTACCGGTTCTTCTTCTACCTCTACCACAGCTTCCCGGGTTTTTGTTACTTCTGCCACATCAGGAGTTTTTGCTACTTCAATACTTTCCTGTGTTTCCACCACTTCTACCGTCTTTTCTTCTTCTGTTGTTTCTACAGTGTCAGCCTGACGTATTACTGTTCTTGTGGTAGTTGTGCCCTTTTGATCCCCTGAATTTGTTGTTTTATTGTTGGTCACATTATTTATTGTCTTTGTGGTAACAGATGGTGTCTTTGCAGGAACCTTTACCACTACTGTTTCTGTTCTTGTCACCGTGGTGGTCTGGTTGCTGCCCTGATAATCACCACTCTGATTCTGGTTGCTTCCTCCCTGGGGCTTATCGTTTCCTCCTTCGGACTTATCATTTCCTCCCTCAGGCTTGTCGTTTCCTCCCTCAGGCTTGTCGTTTCCTCCCTCAGGCTTATCATTTCCTCCCTCAGGCTTGTCGTTTCCTCCTTCAGGCTTGTCGTTTCCTCCCTCAGGTTTGTCATTTCCTCCCTCAGGTTTGTCGTTTCCTCCCTCAGGCTTATCATTATTCTCTGTGGAAGGATTTTTTGCCATGAGCCTCAAGCCTACAATTTTCTCGGATAAGCTGCGTTTCATCAGCTCCACATCATTAGTGTCTGCCAAAGGATTTTTCCCTAATTCCTCTGCCGCTTTAATTTCCTCTTTAAGCTCCTCAAAACTTTCTTGGGTAAAGTTGCCTTTTTCTATTGCTTTAGCTTCATTGATCAAGGTATTTAATCCATTAAGGTCAGGGGCCACATCACCTAAATGTAATTTAATTTCCGCTGCAGAGCCAAAGTCTCTCTGGGCAGCGGTTGCTGCCAAACGAATATACTTGGTGGTTGTTTTATCAAAGATTTCTACCTTTTCCTCACCATTTGCCTTCCAATTTCCGTCTTTGATCTTTCGGAAATCTTTTCCATTATCACTTATCAGGATTTCAAAGGCCGTAAAATTACCATTTCCTCCTCCCGAACGAGGAACATAGGTAATTCCCTCTAATACTCGTTGTTCCTCAAGTTCAAAGCTGATCCAGTGAGGATATGTCTTTTGGTCATATTTAGTATGCCAAATAGTATTAGGATTATTGTCCAATACCTTCTCTGGTGCTTCTCCTCCTGAATGATGTGAAGAAGCAGTAACCTTTAAGGATGAAGGATCTGCATAATTTGCGTTTACATGAGGAATAAGTTCAAGACCTGCAATGGCCTGTTCCAGTACCGCTTCATACCCATCTACCGTAGACTGCATGGATTTTGGCAAATCTCTGCGAATGGAGGATAATACCTGGTTCAGTACTGCTACTGATTTTTCTGTAAATAAGCCAAGATCTTTGGGAATCATGGCAATATATTCATCTACACGACTATAATCTGCCTGTTCAAACTCTGCTTTTTTCAGTTCATTACTTAAGGCTTCCGCCAGCTGTGTTACTTCCTGTGCAGAAGGTGCAAATTTTTTAAATAACTCCTTTGCCTGTTCAAGAAGTGCTTTCAGTTCCTTACTTTGCTGTGTCAGCTGATTTGCAGTTACCGTAAGGTGATCCACTGCCATGGTAGAATTATACTCTGCTGTTCTTCCTACTCTTACATCATCAACATAACCCACAAAGGCATTGGTCTTACTTCCAATGAGTTCAATAGGGAACATCATGGTAGCCAGCATAGGTTTTCCTTCTACCTTTTCATCATCTCCCAGAACATCGGTTAATTTACCGTTAACGTATAATTTTAATACATTGAGCTCATTCTTAAATTCCAACTCAACCCATTCATCTATCGGCAGGGTATAGTTAAAGGAATAATCGAAGTTTTCTCTGGAAACTCCCACTTTTCCGGTTTCCTTTTGTACTGCCTTAATATTTCCGTATGGACTTTCAAAAAGAATCTGCTCTTTTGTAGAACCTGTTGTTCTTTTTACCTTTACTCTAAGGTCGTTGTCCAATCCAACGGTAGTAAAGTCAGTGGTTACAAAGCTTTCTGTTCCTTTTAATTCTAATGCTTTTCTTCCGTCTGTCTCTATAATTTCTGCATTAACAGCATCATGAAGTCCCTCTAAGGCATCCATGGTGTAACTTGCAATTACTCCCTCTTTTGCTTCTGTTTCATAACCGAAGTTATTTCCCGGAGCACTTCCCATGATATTTCTCAATGCCTTTGCTCCATCTAAGCTAAGGTCATGTTTTCCCCATAATTTTGCACCAAATAAGGCCATCGGCATTTTAATTCTGTCATAAACATCATATTCACTGACACCATTATCCAGATAGTCTGTCATATCATTCCATACCGCAAAGGCGCCTCCAAGCATCTGCTTGTCCCCTGCCGGAATAGTTACTCCTCCAATGGAGTTAATGGGAAGATCATACATTGTTCCATCATACAAATAGTCATAATAATATCCTGCATTGGGAACAATATAATAATTACCATCATTACAGTTTATGAGATCAAAGCCCTGTTCATACATCTCATTCATCTTAGCATATCCAAAATTCCAAAGATTCATCTGAACGTTTTCACTTTTTACTACTACATCTGCCTTAATAGTGGATAAACTTCCCCATACACGTACTGTTCTTCCCTTTTCCTGTACATAATCAATCATGTCATTGGAAAAATTGCGGAAGGCTGTAGGGTCTGCCCCGTATTCATCACATCCGATATGTACTATAGTATCTGTGTCAAATACAGGATCAGTCAGCTGACTTCCCATATATTCATCAAATACGCTTTCAATAAAGGTTAAGCTGTCATTATATTTTTCCTTTAAGTTCAAGTGATCATTATCTCTTCCCCAGGTACCATGTCTTAAATCCGGCCTTACCTTGGTAAAAGATAAAGAATGGGCCGGTGCATCAATTTCCGGTATAATATTTACTCCATAATTTCTTGATTCCTGAATAAACTGTCTAAACTCATCCTTGGTGTAAAATACATCCGTACTGGTAAGATCTGCCTGGTTTAATCCGTTATTTCCGCCTTTTTTAATATCAGACTCTAAACGGAAGCCGGAGTAAGCCTGCATTGGATCTTCATTTTTCTTACTGTAATATTCCAAAGGAATCAGGTTATCATTTAAATGAACATGGAAGTCATTCATTTTATACCAGGCCATTTCCTGAACCACCTGTTTTAAATAATCCAAAGTAAAGGTCTTTCTTCCTACATCCAAGATGAATCCGCGAACTTCATATAAGGGATAGTCTCTTGTAATTCCCTGAGGAATATTTCCGGAAGCTTTAATACTTTGGAGAATAGTTCTTGTTGCCCAGTAGGCTCCCGTAGCATCCTCTGCTTCCACTATCACCTTATCACTGATATCCATAAGATATCCTTCCTTTAACAATCCCTTTCCCTGGGTAAAGCTAAAGAGAATATCCCCTGCATTTGCTGCATCTGCCTGTGCTACCCGGATATCTTTTCCCGTCATGGCTTTATAATCTTTTGCTAAAGTTTCTGCCACTGTTTTTAACCCGGGATCTGCATATAGAACTCTGGTTTCTTCCGTAATGGAATAGATTCCCTGTCTTCCCTTCCATTCTCTAAGTTCTGGAAGGACAG
>JAFXGR010000163.1 GCA_017520155.1 Lachnospiraceae bacterium | reverse complement strand
GTAATATCAAATTATCAGAACGCAAAATTTAAGCTGAGATTTGAACATTCATTTAAAGATGTATTACTGAATAATTATGACAGCTTAGAATATGAAAACGGATTCCTGTTTTTAGAACCATATCAGACGATTGTGTTGAAATTAGTTGCAAAAAAAGGAGTATCAAAAGGGGTATAAAATTCAGTTTGCTGGAGCAACGAATTCTAATTTGACGGAGATTATTGAAATGAAAACAAGAATACTCTCACTTCTAAAAGAAGGAATGCGACTGTCATTCTGTTAAATACAATTTTAAACTGTAGGGCATACGGGGTTAGCTCAGGGTATCTGAAACTGTTAGGCTTCTTGAATGAGAAGCTCCCACTTCAAGCGTCAGCTAAGTGGAGAGAGTATGTCACGGAGAAATAACTCCTAATTGATAGGGTGGTTTTGAACAATGCATTAGGGAACTTTCTTGGGTGATTATAACTCAAAAAGTTCCCTAAAAGTAGTGGATTCAATACCTGAATTCAACAGTAAAAAATAAATACTCCTTTAAATCTTGCAGCTTCGTGATATACTTAACGTAGTTATGTCATGAGGGTGTTTTTGCAAAGGAGGAATTTAGGAATTTTGATATGGCAGAATACGCTAAAGCTACATTTGGTATGAATAACGAAGTAAAAACAAGGGTTAAGATTCATTTTGCAAATCATATGTGCGGTGTATTTTTGGATCGATTTGGAAAAGATATTTCATTTGGTACAGCGTTTTGTCAGCAGGAAAGAGGTAGATAATGAATATACAGGTATTTGGAACAAAAAAGTGTAATGAGACAAAGAAGGCTCAGCGTTATTTTAAAGAACGGGGAATTAAGTTTCAATTTATAGATATGAGTGAAAAGGAAATCAGCAAGGGAGAATTCCGCAGCGTATGCCAGGCTGTAGGAGGCATAGATGCCATGATTAATGAAGAATGTAAGGATAAGGATGCACTGGCACTTGTAAAATATATTTCTCATGAACAAAAGGAAGAAAAACTTTTAGCTAATCAGCAGGTGATCAAGACTCCCATTGTGAGAAATGGAAAGCAGGCTACCGTAGGATATATGCCGGAGATTTGGAAGAGCTGGAATTAATTACAGTTAAAGAATAAAGGATAAAGCGGTAAAACAGAGACAGAAAGTTTTCAGGAGATTTTGGGAGAATAAGGAAGATAAAAAAGAATAATGACAAATCAAGGCAATCGTGATATATTAATCACGTTGCAAAAATATAGAGGAGAGTATTTTTTGCCTCTAATAATCAAAAATATAGTAGGAGAAGAAGAAATGATTAAAAACATATTAAAGGGTATGGTAATCGGAATTGCCAATGTAATTCCCGGAGTCAGTGGGGGAACCATGATGGTGGCTATGGGAATTTATGATAAATTAATTCATTGTATTACCCATCTGTTCAGTGAGCTGAAAAAGAATATTTTGTTTTTGGCTCCTATTGCAGTGGGAATGTTGCTGGCAATTATCGGAAGCTCCTTTACTATTGAAAAAATGTTTGAAAGCTTTCCTTTCCAGACCAGTCTGTTATTTGTAGGTTTAGTGGTGGGAGGGCTTCCTGCCATGGGAAAAAATGTAAAGGGAAAGAAAATAAAAGCCGGTCATATGATTACCTGTATTCTCTTCCTTGCCTTGGTAGTAGTCATGGCTTTACTGGGAGAAACAGAAGGAAATGCAGCCAATCTTACCTTTAATTTAGGAAATATAATTAAGCTGTTTTTAGTAGGGGGAATTGCTGCGGCAACTATGGTAATTCCCGGTGTCAGCGGTTCCATGGTTCTTTTATTAATTGGTTACTATAACCCTATTCTTTCAGCGATTAACGAATTTATCAGAGCGGCTGTGGCTATGGATATTCCGGCCATTATGACGGGAGTAGGAATTTTGGCTCCCTTTGGTATTGGTATGGTGATTGGTATTTTTGCTATTGCCAAATTAATTGAAATGATCTTTAATAAATTTCCGCTGTATGCATATTGGGGAATTATCGGTTTAATCGTAGCCTCTCCCTTTGCCATTCTTGTGATGGGGAATTTTTCCCAAATTACCGTTCTTAGCATTATTACGGGAATCCTTGCTTTAGCAGTAGGATTTGTGATTGCTTTAAAATTGGGAGAATAGGGAAGAAAAAGAAAAACAGCCTAAAGAAAAAAGGAGAAGTACCCTTTTTTCTTTAGGCTGTTTTTTGTGGTACAGAAAGATTTTTTTATATAGACTAAAAGAATAATTGAGAAAATAGGAGATAAAAATTCCTAAGTGATTTAGGATAAAAAGTAAGGGAAAAAAAGTAGAAAAAATATAGTAAAAAGGAAAAAAATGATTGCTTACATAAAGAAGAATATGATAAAATCACCTCACATACATGTGATATGGGGGGAGCCTTATATATGTATTTTCAAGAGATACATTCAGAAGAGGAAGTGTATACAGACATCCATAGTTTTTTCCTGTTAGAGAGCCGATATGAGAGGGCATAATGTGCCTTGTCATATTGGCTTTTACTTTACAAGATTACAGCTAGGAAGAACTAAAGTGCAAAGGAAGAAGAGACCGTAAACCTGTGGGGAAGGAGAGGAAGAAAGAAAACAGAGTAAGTAATAATTTAGAGAAGGATTAAAAGGGAAATTAGAAATAGTAAGAGAAAGAACTTAAAAGAGAAATTACAATACCCCACACCATTACTGCTCCATACATAAAAAGGGGAGATTAAGACAGTAAAAAGAGAGGATTGAAGAGATTTTTTTTAAGAAGAATGAAGAGGAGACGCTATGAAAAAGCGAAAATTAGAAGAACTATTTAAACATCTTCCTATGGGGAAGAAATTATTTTATTCTTTTGGAACAATTATTTTATCTACTTTTATACTGATTGTAATACTTTTAGTAGGAATGAAGATAATCGAGGGAAGATTGGTAAAGATGTATGAAGGGCCTACCATGAATATTTCCTACAGTGCTTCCCTTTATTATCCCCAGGTAGATATTCAAAGAGCGGTAAACAGAGTGATGGCAGAAGGAAGGGACCGTTTGGAAGAGATGTATCCCCAGATGGAAGCTACCATTGAAAAAGATTTGGCTATTATGAATGAAGCTTATAATAAGCTGCAGCAAAACCTGCTCACAGAAGAGAATAAAGTTCAGCTGGAGAAAATCAATACTATTTTAAATGAAAAAGTAAATGGATATCGTTTGGAAACCGTACGTTTATTGAAGGCAGGAGATTTTGAAGCTGCAAGAGAATATAACAATGAATATTATAAGCCGGCAGTGGATGAGGTTAAGGTGATGATCGAAGAGTTGGAAGCTTCTATCATGAAAGTAGCTGATGATTATGAAAGAAGTGCGGTAAGGCTGGCTATTGGACTGATTATTGCAGGGATTATTCTTTTAGTGGTAATTACCTGGATTGCTCTACGTTTAGCGTTAGTAGTAATTAAAGGAATTACAGAACCGGTAGAACAAATTGAAGCAGCAGCAAAGCAGCTACGTATCGGGGATTTGTCTCATGCTGATGACATTACTTATGAGGCAGAAGATGAACTGGGGAATCTGGCAAAGACCATGCGGGAGTCTATCCATATTTTAAGTGATTATGTAAAGGAAATCTGTGACAACTTTGAACAGGTAGCAAAAGGTGACTTGACGAAGAACTTTGATGAGATAACTGACTTTTTAGGAGATTTTGCCAATATTAAAACCTCCTTCGTTATTATTTTAAAAGAGTTTAATGAAACCTTAAATGAGATTAAGTCAGTATCTACTCAGGTGGATACAGGATCGGATGAAGTAGCGGGAGCAGCCAACGATTTAGCCAACGGAACAAATGAACAGGCAGGTGCAGTGGAAGAACTTACCGCAACCATAGAGACTGTGGCACAAATGTCACGACAGGCGGCTCAAAATGCCAAGGAATCATATGATAAGATGATGATTGCTGTGGATGAGGCCGAAAATGAAAAGAAACAGATGGAAGAACTGAAGGTGGAAATGCAGCGTATTATGGAGATTTCCGGAGAAATTGAGACTATTGTAACTTCCATTGAGGAGATTGCCTCTCAAACCAGCTTATTGGCGTTAAATGCTTCCATTGAAGCTGCCAGAGCAGGAGAAGCAGGAAGAGGATTTGCTGTGGTAGCAGATCAAATCGGAAAACTGGCAACAGACAGTGCAACAGCAGTGTTAAATACTAAGGAATTAATTGGAAAAACAGTAGAAGAAATCAATAAAGGTAATAAAGTAACGGAAAAAACGGCAGAAGGCTTTGAAAGGATTATTGCAGAACTGGAGAATTTTGCCCAAACAACAAAAGAAACCAGCGAAATGGCAGTAGAGCAGTCTCAGGCGCTAATGCAGGTAGAAGAGGGAGTGAATCAGATTTCACTAATTACTTCCAGTAATGCCGCTTCGTCAGAGGAATGTTCCGCAATCAGTGAGGAATTGGCAGCCAGAGCGCAGGAGTTAGACAGCTTGGTGGATCGTTTTAAATTATTTTTATAATACCGGTGTTAAAAGTATGATTCATGATCATGCATAAGATAATGAAGATAAAAAAGCCTATTCTTCTTCCGGATAATCTAAGGGATAAGAAGGGGCTTTCTTATCTGTAATGGTCTTATTTACAGTGTAATGATTTACAAGGGAAAGTTGAAAGAATAGTGAAATACGAAGAGTTAAATTCAAAAGTAATTGAGTATTCCCATTTTATTTCCTATATCAGTGATATGGAAACTTATGAGCTTCTTCATTTAACTAAGGCAGCAATGGACCTGTACGGAATGAAGGGACCGGAGGAATATTTAGGGAAAAAATGTTATCAGGTAGTTATGGGATTGGAACAGCCCTGTCCTTTTTGTACCAACGACAAAATAAGAGAGGGGCGGGAGTATCGCTGGGAGCGATATAATGAAAATATAAATCGCTGGTTTGACCGTAAATCTTCGGTGATAGATATTGAAGGACGTCCCTGCCATTTAGAGGTAGGTCAGGATATTACTGCCCGTAAGGAAGAACTTTCTTTGTTATCCGGAAAGCTCACTATGGAGGATGTTTTGTTTCGTTGCTTAAATACTCTCACAAGAGAAAAAAATCTGGATAAGGCAGTAAAGCTTTTTTTGGAAGCAGTAGGAGGATATCATAAGGCAGATCGTGCTTATATTTTTGAACTGGATTATGAAAATAAGGTGGTTAACAGTACCTTTGAATGGTATAAACCGGGAATGAAGCCTCGGGGAGAAATCATGAAAGATATTCCCTTGGACTGGGTAGAGCAGTGGAATAATAAGCTGGAACAAGAGGGAGAGCTTTGTGTTGTTTCCGTAGAAAAAGAAGTAGACCCAAACTCCATGCTGTATAAGGAGTTTAAGGAAGATGGAGTTACCTCGTTTATGATGGTAGCCCTGAAAAATGGAGATACGTTAGAGGGAATTTTAGGGGTTAATAATCCAAAGCAGGAGGCCGGAAACCCGGTATTGCTTCATTCGGTGGCAGAGTTTGTTCGGGTAGAACTGGAAAAACGACATATGATTCGGGAACTGGAATATTTAAGCTACACGGATACTTTAACAGGATTAAAAAATCGAAATAATTATAATAAAGTATTAAAGAAGTTTGAACGAAAAAGTGCTCTTCCCATGGGGATTGTCCTAATGGATATTAATGGTCTTAGAAAGATTAATGAGAATTACGGAGACAGCTACGGAGATCACATGATTCGAAAAGTGGGAGGGATTTTATCTTCTGTTCTTACAGGGGAGATTTTTCGAATTGGCGGAGATGAGTTTGTGGTTTTATGGGAAAATATAGACTTTTTAGAGTTCCGTAAGCAGATGATTTCCTTAAGAGAGGCTTTAGAAAAGGAGCAGGACTGTGTTGTTTCCATGGGCTGTATCTGGGAAGAAAAAGAAGAAGATATCCATATTTTGCTTCAGCAGGCAGCAGAGAGATTGTCGGCAGATAAGCAGTCCTATTACCAGAATCTTTTAAGGGAAGGAAGAAATGATACCTGTACCGGTGTGGCCGCAGAAGTTATTGGAGAGGTTAAAGAAGGAAGCTTTATTGTTCATTATCAGCCTCAAGTGGATATTCAGACAGGAAAAATTACTGGGGCAGAGGCATTGGTACGTAAAAAGGAGGGAGACGGTGGTCTTATTCCTCCCAGTAAATTTATCCCCTTTTATGAAATGGAAGGTGTAGTCAGCTATATAGATTTATTTGTCATGAAAACAGCCTGCAGAGATATGAAGCAATGGAATGAGGAAGGACACAAGATTCATATGTCCATTAACTTTTCCAGAGTGACCTTATTGGAGTCAGGAATTGTAAATAATTTAAAAGAAATTTGTGAAGATTATAAAGTTTCGCCTTCTCAGATTACCATAGAAGTAACGGAAAGTATCAGTAAAATGGGACATGCCCAGTTAAAGGAGCTGATTAAAGAAATGAATCAGGCTGGATTTACCATATCTTTAGATGATTTTGGCTCTCAATACTCCAATCTTTCCATTCTTTCTGATATGGAGTTTGATGAGATTAAATTTGATAAATCTTTGATAGAGGATCTGGAATATAATCCTAAAAGCCGTATTGTTATGGAAAATACAGTAAATATGTGCAGACAATTACAGGGAACATCCCTGGCGGAAGGGATTGAGACCAAGGGACAGCTGAAGCTTCTAATGGAATATAACTGTAATTATGGTCAGGGATTTTATTTTTCAAAACCTGTACCCAAGGAGATGTTTGCAGATTTGTTAAAAAATGAATTAAAAGAAAAGTGATAAAATCACGGAAGAGAAGAAAAAAACAAGCTAAGATAAGCCCGTAATCAAGAAAATAATCAAAAAAAGATAAATAAAATTAACACAACAGAAAGGAAAAAGATTATGGGATTATTCAGCTTTTTAGGTTTTGGAAATATTAATGCAGGGATAGAGGAGTTTAAAAGATCGGAAAATGCATATTTAATTGATGTGCGTACTCCTATGGAGTATAAAGAAGAGCATATTCCCGGAAGTAAAAATCTTCCTCTGGACAACATGAAAGGAATTTCTTCTATAGTAAAGGACAAAAGTGCAAATATTTTTGTTTACTGTCTCAGTGGAGGAAGAAGTGCTGAGGCTAAGCATAGATTAAATCAGCTGGGCTACGAAAATGTAAAAAATATCGGCGGTATTGCTTCCTATCAGGGAATCCTGGAAGGAAGAAGATACCATGCCTCCTAGTATAACTCACGCTAATTAACAAGCTGTTTGACTTGTCTAAATTTTCATCTGCTGTGTTGTCGTCAGTCAGCAATGGATACACATTGCTTCCCTCCTCCGCCTTGCAGAATGAAATTTTATTCTGCGTCAAACACTCTTGCAATTAGTATGAGCTATACTAGTGCATCATTTTTAAATAAAAGAAGTTAAAATATTATCCATAGACTGTTGTACTAAGATAATACAATCTTTTAAATAGAGATAAAATAGAATAAAAGAGGTCTTTGCTCCGCAGAAGTTTCTGCCAGTAAGGATTTCTTTTTTTGTGTTTTTAGCAATGCTTACCATGGAGAAGGAAAACTTTTGTTTGTATATTTTTCACAAAAAATACAGCTGTTTTATCATATGTTAAAAAAATAACATAGTATATTTTGGTCATATTTAACTAATTCTTAATAGAATTTTAATACATATTAGAGAAACATAATATATTTGTTGACATGGAATATGTTGCTATGATAAAGTTGCAATTACAAACAAGACAAAAAAAGTCCTATTTTCACTATTTACATCATTAAAGTGATTTAAGGAAAATGAGACCTGGTGAAAAGGAAGTTTTTTTATTCAAAAGAAAAAGGAAGGAGTATTTCTATGATTACATTTTTTATTGGTCTTGCAATTCTGGTAATTGGTGGATTTTTATACAGTAAACTTTGTGTAAAAGTTTTCGGACCTGATGATCGAAAAACACCATGTTACACAAAGGCAGACGGAGTAGACTTTGTTCCGCTTCCCCTTTGGAAAAACAGCTTAATTAATTTATTAAACATTGCAGGTACAGGACCTATCCTTGGACCTATTCAAGGTATCTTATTTGGCCCTATTGCCTTTATTACTATTCCTTTGGGAAATGTGTTGGCAGGTGCTATCCATGATTATTTCTGTGGTATGATCTGCTTAAGAGACGGCGGTACCCAGATGCCTAAAATGGTAAGAAAGTACAGCAGCAAAACAGTGTTTAATATTTATCAGGTATTTGTAAGTTTATTACTGTTACTGGTAGCAGCAGTATTCATTTATACCCCCGGTGACCTGGCAGCAACTCAGGTGTTTGGATTTGATGGAAAGGCAACCTCCATCTCCACATGGGTAATCTATGGTGTAATCTTTGTTTACTACTTAGTAGCAACGATATTCCCCATTGATACTATTATCGGAAGAATTTATCCTATTTTTGGTTTAGTATTATTATTCTCCGCAGTAGGAGTATTTATCGGAATGTTTATTAAGGGATATCCGTTGATTGAGCTTTGGGAAGTATGGGATTCTCCTCAGGCTTACCAGGTGATTGACGGGGTAACTCAGCATTTTAGCTACAAGGACTACTTTACAGCAGGTAAATTTATCCCGGTATTCTTTATTACGGTAGCTTGTGGATTATTGTCCGGTTTCCATTCTACACAGACTGCAATTGTAACACGTACCATGAAAAGTGAGCATGAAGGACGTACCACATTCTATGGAATGATGATTGTAGAAGGCTTTATTGCTATGGTATGGGCAGCAGCGGCTATGGGTGTTTACAACTTAGGTCTTCAGGAAGCAAATGCAAGTCTGGCAACTGCTACAGTAGGTATTATCTGTAAAGACATCTTAGGACCTATTGGTGGAGTTATTGCCATTGCAGGGATTATCATTCTTCCCATTACTTCCGGTGATACTGCTCTTCGTAGTCTTCGTTTATCTCTTTCTGAATCCTTAAATGTGGATCAGAGTACGGTAAAGAAACGTTTAAGTTTTGCCAGTATCCTTTTTGTATTAACAGCAGCAATTCTGGTATGGGCAAAAACAAATCCCGGTGGGTTTAATACGTTATGGCGTTACTTTGGATGGTCTAATCAAACTCTGTCTCTCTTTGCTTTCCTTGCAATTACCATTTGGATGTTTGAGACAGGAAAAGGAAAATGGGCTTGGATGGTCATTGTTCCCGGTGGAATTTATACCTTCAATACCATGAGCTTTATTTTAAATGCGCAGATTGGTTTCAAATTGAGCTGGAGCATTGCTTATCCTGTGGCAGGTGTAATTACGGCTGCTTACGTAATTCTCCTTATAGTATGGGGAAAGAAACGTAGTGAGGCAAAGGCAGAAAAATAAATTTACATACAAAATAAAAAATAATATGGGGAAAGAAGGATGCAGTACTGCATCCTTCTTGTCTTATGAAAGAAAATACCCATTATTTTTAAGCAGATCCTGAATGGATATTCATAAGAAAAAGAGAAAAGAAAGGAAGAAAAAAATTGAGAAAAATATGTGTTTTTATTGGTGCCCTTCTTTTAGCATGGGGGCTTAGTGCCTGCGGTAATGAAAAGGAACCCTTGGAATCTGCAAAGATAACGGAGGGACCCTATAGCTTTGAAATCCCTCAAAATTTTATAAAAGATGAAAAAAAATCAGGGGGAGATAAAGTTTATTATGTGAGCGGTGTATATGGAGAAGCCTCTTATGTATTGTATGAAAAACTTTCTGAGAAGATTAGATTAGAGGAATTGACAGAGGAAGTTCTCATAAAGGAAACAAATAAATGGCTGAAAGAGGAATTTTTAACGAATACAAAAGCAGAGATAAAGGAATATTCGTTAACAGATAAAGGGGAGGAGAAAATACTTTCCTATGTTATTTCTTATAATTTATATTCTGCCATAGTAAATAACAACCATTTTTATTATGAAAAGGAAGGAGAATTATACCATTTAGAATATTACGATGTAGAAGAAGAAGGATACCATACAAGTTTTGATACTTACCGAAAAAATGTAATTATAGAATAAGAGAGACCAGAAGTAAAAGCTTAATTCAATAATCTTACTTGGGGATAATAGACTAATGATAAAGATATCAGGTTCAAGAGCCCAGTTCAATAATCCTATTATGCATAGATCAAAATTCTTCAGTGGAATTTTAAACCGGAGATTTTAGCCCTCAAAGGAGAATGGATATTTTATATTTACTTTTTCACGTTAAAATGCTATAGTTTAGTGGAGTAAAGGTTTAAAACGTTGCTTTGTGCAAGTGGTGAAAAAGGAAAGAGTGTTGGATCATTAAAAAGCATTTTCATTCTTTTAGGATAATTCTCACCGGAGCACAGAGGGAAGGAAGGTTTATAGAGATGGAGAATTATTATCAAAAGGAGATTGAATGTGCAGACAGAGAGCAGATTCAACACTGGCAGGATGAACGTTTGGTAAAGCAGGTAAAACATGTTTATGAAAATGTTGCCTATTACCGCAAGTTGATTGAAGAAAAAGGAGTGACTCCGGAGGACATTAAGTCAAGAGAAGATTTACATAAGCTTCCTTTTTTAACAAAGGAAGATTTAAGAGAAGCTTATCCCTACGGATTGATGGGAACGCCGGTGGCAGACTGTATTCGTATTCAATCTACCAGCGGAACCACGGGACGTCGTGTGGTGGCTTTTTATACCAAGAAAGATATTGATCTTTGGGAAGACTGCTGTGCCAGAGCGATTATGGCAGCAGGAGGAACTAATGAAGATGTGGTTCATGTAAGTTATGGATATGGTTTGTTCACAGGAGGACCGGGGCTTCACGGAGGTTCTCAGAAGGTGGGCTGTCTTACTCTTCCCATGTCATCCGGGAACACAGATCGTCAAATTCAGTTTATGACTGATCTTGGTTCCACCATTCTTTGCTGTACACCTTCCTATGCTGCTTTTTTGGCAGAAACTATTCAGGAAAAGGGTTTACAGGATCAGATTAAGCTTAAAGCAGGTATTTTTGGCGCGGAAGCCTGGACAGGAGAGATGCGTAAAAGTATAGAAGAAAAGCTGGGAATTAAGGCCTATGATATTTATGGATTAACGGAAATTTCCGGTCCCGGTGTGGCTTTTGAGTGCAGTGCTCAGGGAGGAATGCATATTAATGAGGATCATTTTATTGCAGAGGTAATCAATCCGGAAACGGGAGAAGTACTGCCGGATGGAGAAAAAGGTGAGCTGGTATTTACCAGTATTACTAAGGAAGCTTTTCCTTTATTGCGTTATCGAACCAGAGACATTTGTATTTTAAATAGAGAAAAATGTTCCTGTGGAAGGACTCATGTAAGAATGAGTAAACCTATGGGAAGAAGCGATGACATGCTTATTGTAAAAGGGGTTAATGTATTCCCGTCACAAATTGAAACTGTTCTTTTAAATAATGGATATGCAGCTAATTATCATATTATCGTAGATCGTGTAAATAATGGAGATACCATCGAGGTACAGGTGGAAATGACAGCAGAAATGTTCTCTGACAGCTTAAAGGAAGTAGCAGCAAGAGAGAAAGAGCTGGTAAATGCCTTAAAGGCTATGCTTGGTATTTATGCCAAGGTAACTTTGGTAGCACCAAAAAGTATTGCCAGAAGTGAAGGAAAGGCAGTAAGAGTAATTGATAAGCGTAAGCTGTATTAGAAGGGAGGATAAAATGACAGTAAAACAGATCTCTATTTTTTTGGAAAATAAACCGGGAACAATGGGAGAACTCACTGCAGTATTGTCACAAAATAAAATTGATATGAGAGCTCTTTCTCTGGCAGAAGCTTCTGATTTTGGAATTGCCAGATTAATTGTTGATGATGTTTATAATGCAGTTACCGTATTAAAAGAGGCAGGGTATGTATGCTCTATTACTAAGGTTTTGGCGGTAGGAATACCTGATGAGCCGGGAGCACTGGCCACCTTAATTAGTCATTTAGGTGAAAACGGAGTAAATATTGAATATATTTATGCCTTTTCCATTACGAAAAAGAATCTGGCTTATATGATTTTTAGAGTAAAGGATAATGAAAAGGCTACACAGATTTTAAGTAAACAGGGATATCAATTAGCTTGTCAGGAAGACTTGGTAAAATGGTAAGGGAAAAGGATGGTTTTAGGCCATCCTTCTTTTTTTAGGGGAAGGGATAAGCTAAGAAAAGAGGATGGTTTACATAGGGACGATTTAAAGGAAATGTTTTAAGGAAAAATATTGCTTTATGAAAAGAAAAATGGTAAACTAGTCAACTGACAAGACAGATGTAAATTCTGTATTGAATAAGAAGAGAAAAAGATATTAATGGAGGAGAAAATGAAAAAATATCTGAAAGAAATTTTTATTGACGGGCTAAGCGGAATGGCCACGGGATTATTTGCCACCCTGATTATTGGGACTATTATTGTACAAATTGGTGCATTACTGCCCCAACCTTTACAAGATGCTGTAGTAATGATGGGAAAGATTGCCTCCGCTGTTACCGGTGCGGGAATAGGTTGTGCAACAGCAATGAGGTTAAAAGCAGCGCCCCTTGTGGTAGTTTCTTCTGTTACTGCCGGTATGATGGGTGCTTTTGCTTCTAAAATTATGGCAGGGACTGTTTTAGTGGAGGGGACAATTTGTTTGGCAGGACCGGGAGAGCCCCTGGGAGCATTTTTAGCAGTAATTACAAGCATTTATGTAGGAAGATTAGTGGCAGGAAAGACTAAGGTGGATATTTTGGTTACTCCTTTTTGCTGTATTGTATCGGGAAGCAGTGTAGGCTTATTATTAGGTCCTTCCATTTCTGCCTTTATGACCTGGCTTGGTTCCCTGATTAACTGGGGAACACAACAGGCTCCCTTCTTAATGGGAATTATTGTATCCGTTTTAATGGGGATTATTCTTACTCTTCCCATTAGCTCTGCTGCATTGGGGATTATTCTTGGATTAGAAGGATTGGCAGCAGGAGCTGCAACAGTAGGATGTTGTGCAAATATGATTGGTTTTGCCGTAGCCTCTTATCGGGAAAATAAAGTGAATGGATTACTGGCTCAGGGATTGGGAACAAGTATGCTGCAGATTGGAAATATTGTAAAAAAACCTATTATATGGCTTCCTGCAATTGTGGCCAGTGCTGTTTTAGGACCTGTTTCTACCATGGTATTTCAGATGACCAATAATTCTACCGGTTCCGGAATGGGAACTGCAGGTCTGGTGGGCCAAATTAATACATATCAAACTATGGTGCAGGAAGGAAGAAGTTCGGCAACTGTTCTTTTATTGATCCTTTTGCTCCACATCCTTCTGCCTGCAATTATTGCACTTGTTACTTCTGAGTTTATGAGAAAGAAGGGCTTAATTGAAGAAGGCGATATGAAGTTAGACATATAATTTAATATAAGCTTGATATATAATTAGTTATATAGTTAGGCAGATAAAGATGCATAGTTTAGAAGAAGTAAGAAAATACCGCCAAGGAGATGATTTCCATCGTAGCCGGCGGTATTTTTTTATGTAAGAAAATCTTATAGGGTAAGTAAAGGTGGCAGAAACAAGAAGAAAGAAACCGATATACCGCTGAAAAGAGAAGAAAGGAAGAAACAGGCGGTAAATAAAGAAAAGGCAAGAGTTTTTGACCGTAGTGGGAAACCATGTTACAATAAGAAAACACTGTATAGAGTGTTAAATCCTCAGCTTTTTAATATTTTCACAGAAATTATTGAGAAAAAATAAGATGACCAAAAGCAGGGCATACTGCTACTGTGAAAAAAAGAAAGTTGAGGTTGAAGAAATGGTAAATAATAAAAAAGTTGTAATGATTGGCTGTGGATTTGTGGGATCTGCTTGTGTATTCAGCTTAATGCAAAGCAGTTTGTTTTCTGAAATTGTATTGATAGATATAGACAGAGAACGAGCAAAGGGAGAAGCCATGGACATTAGCCATGGAATTGCCTTTGCCAAGGAGATGAAAATTTATGAGGGAGATTACCGTGAGGTAAAAGATGCAGGAATAGTCATTATTACTGCAGGCGCTAATCAAAAACCGGAAGAATCAAGATTAGATTTAGTACAAAAGAATGTAGATATTTTTCGGCAGATTATTCCCTCAGTAATGTCCCAAGGATTTCAGGGAATTTTTTTGGTAGTAGCTAATCCTGTGGATATTTTAACTTACGCAGTACAAAAGCTGTCGGGACTTCCGGCTAATCGTGTGATCGGTTCAGGAACCGTATTGGATACAGCAAGACTGAAGCATTATCTGGGGCGACGTTTAGAGGTGGACAGCCGAAATGTTCATGCATTTATTATGGGAGAGCATGGAGACAGTGAGTTCCCTGTATGGAGCAAAGCTAATGTATCCGGGATTTCTATAGATGATTTTTGTGCAATAACAGGATATGCTGAAGCAGAAAAGTTAATGACAGAAATTGAGACAGCAGTAAAACGCAGTGCTTATGAAATTATTCAGAGAAAAAACGCAACGTATTATGGAGTAGCTATGGCGGTAAAACGAATATGTGAAGCTATAGTACGGGATGAAAAATCCATACTTACGGTATCTGCTTTGATCAGCGGCGAGTATGGAATAGAGGATGTGGTGTTAAGTGTACCCTGCATTGTGGGAAAAGAGGGAATAGAAAGGAAGCTTCCCCTTACCCTTAGTGAAAAGGAAGCAAACTGTTTGAAGAAATCTGCTGTAATATTAAGGGAAACCATAAGGTCATGTGACTACACCTTATCCCATAAAGGATATCCTGATTAAAGCAGCAAAATGTACAGAAGATAGGAGGAATTATGAGAATAATTATTTCGCCGGCAAAAAAAATGAATATAGATACGGATACCTTGGAATTTCATGACTTGCCTATTTTTTTGGAAAATACTAAAGAGATTAAGACCTGGTTATTGGAGCAAGGTTTTGAAAAGTTAAAAGATTTATGGGGCTGTAATGAAAAAATTGCGATGCAAAATTATGAGAGGCTTCATAATCTGGACTTGGAAAAACAACTGACTCCGGCAATTCTTTCCTATGAAGGAATTCAGTATCAGTATATGGCACCGGCTGTATTTGAGGAGGGAATGTTAAGCTATATACAAAAAAACTTAAGAATTCTATCCGGTTTTTATGGAATGTTAAAACCTATGGATGGAGTTGTTCCTTATCGTTTGGAGATGCAGGCTAAGGC
>JAFXGR010000162.1 GCA_017520155.1 Lachnospiraceae bacterium | reverse complement strand
TCCTTCCTTTCTCTATTCAGTTGTCATAATAGAGAAGGTATTTTGCGACAGGAAAAAGAAATGTTCCAAAGATATGCTAATAGAATCTCTAATATGATTTTGTTAGTTTTATTCTAACATTTAAATTTTTGTGTGTCTATAAAAAATAGTTTTCAGCTTCCCTATGATAGTAAAGATCTGACAGCTTCAGAACATCCTTCTCCGCTTGCTGTTCAATGCCATTGTAAAATACTATTAAGTTATCGTTTTTCCTTCCGATTTTAAAATAAAAAACCGTAGGATATTTCTACCCTACGGTCATGTTATTACAACAACTCCATAATCTCTTCCTTGCTCATTTGTGTAATACTTCCGTTTTCTCCACTTAGTATGGCATCAGCAAGATCTTTTTTGGTCTCCTGCATTTTCACAATTTTTTCTTCAATGGTTCCCTTTACGATTAATTTATATACCGTTACCGTTTTTGTCTGACCAATACGGTGTGCTCTGTCTGTGGCCTGATTTTGTGCTGCCTGATTCCACCAGGGATCGTAGTGGATTACCACATCGGCTCCCGTAAGGTTTAGTCCTGTTCCTCCTGCTTTTAGAGAAATGAGAAATACCGGTGTATTTCCCGTATTAAAGTCATTTACCATTTCTACTCTTTTTTGCTTTGGTGTTTCCCCTGTAATTTTATAGTAACTTATATTCTCTTTTTTCAGTTCTGTCTCTAAAAGCTCCAGCATGGAAGTAAACTGGGAAAACACAAGAAGTCTATGTTCTCCTTCTAAGGCACTTTTAATCAGCTCCATACAGGCCTCTCTTTTGGCCGAACCTCCGGAATACTTTTGGAATAATAATTCTGGATCACAGCAAATTTGCCGTATCTTGGTTAATTCTGCAAGAACCTTCAATTTATTTTTCTGAAAGTCCTCATTTTTTTGTGCCTGCAGCATATTTCTCATACGGATTACTTGTCCGTCATATAACCTTTGCTGCTCTTTCTCCAACTTTGCATATCGGATTTCTTCTAATTTTTCCGGCAGGTCCGATAAAACATCTCCCTTTAGACGCCTTAAAATAAAGGGGGATACCATTTTCTTTAATCTTTGGGAGGCCTCTTCCTCTTTATACTTCACAATGGGGGTTTCTATTTCCTTACGGAAGATTTCATAACCATAGAGAAAGCCCGGCATAAGATAATCAAAAATACTCCACAGCTCGCTTAAGCGATTTTCTATCGGGGTTCCCGTTAAGGCAAAGCGATGCTTACTATGAATCACCTTGACTGCTTTTGCTGCAGCGGTGGTATGATTTTTAATATACTGCGCTTCATCGATAATCTGGTAGGTAAATTCTGTTTCCTGATATTCCGCAATATCTCTTTTTAACAGGTCATAAGAAGTAATTAATACATCATAATTTTTATAATTTTTGATTACTTCTATCCGATCCTGCTGATTTCCTACAACAAGATTTACCTCTAAACCAGGGGCATATTTTGTCAGCTCTTCCTTCCAGTTATAAACAAGGGAGGCAGGAGATACAATTAATGCTGTCTTTTTTTCTTCTCCTTGCGTCCTTCCATCCTGCAGTAAGGAAATGGCCTGCAGAGTTTTTCCCAGTCCCATATCATCTGCCAAAATTCCACCAAAACCATAGCTTTCCAGAGTTTTCAACCACTTAAATCCATGAATCTGATATCCTCTCATGATTTTCTTTAGCTGGTCCGAAACTTCAAATTCAGAATCATCTACGGTTTTAAATTCTTTAATCAGCCGTTTAAAATGTTTATCTCTGTTTAAGTAAATATTTTCATTTTTTTCCAGCATTTTATTTAGATAAAGGGCACGATACATGGGAATTTTCATCTTTCCCTTTACCATTTCCTTGGGCGATATCTGAAGAGTCTCCATAATCTGCTGTAGCATTTCCATATCCTGTTCATTAACAG
>JAFXGR010000161.1 GCA_017520155.1 Lachnospiraceae bacterium | reverse complement strand
TACCATTCACATAGAATATTTTTCTGAGAGTGAAGTTCAAAAAACGTAGGCGTAGCGGGCTACGCTGAGGCTTTTTGAATCTTTGCTATCAGGAAAATAGGCATGTGATATGGTGTAGTTAATTTAAAACCGTTGCACTAGGCCTTCAAAAAATATTCTCTCCATTAAAGCAAATGCAGTTTTTGCGCTATTCTTACTATGAATGTTCCCTTGGGTAACGCCTGCAGTTCCTGCTTTTCTATCGCTTTAAGCTTGATAATCAGTAAGAAATAGAGCACAGCAGCTCCCAAAACGCTGATCATCAGGCTGATACAATTTAAAGACCAGCTCATGGTATCCGGCTGCTTTAACTTAAAGAGTACAAAACATTGCTCCATTCCCCAATATATTCCATAGGCTGCTGCTCCCATTCCCGCTGCCGCTATAACAGGAAGCATAAATGTTTTTACCATTTCCTGATGATATTGCAATTTTCTCCGAAGACTGATTCCGTTTAAAAGAGAAACACACAGAGAATACAATACTGCTGTAACTGACATGGCCGAAACATCTGCCGGAGTATAAATCAGTAATATTGCCAGTACTATGGTCTGCACTATCAATGCCACAGATGCATGAATCACCGGTTTGTTTACATATCCGGTAGCCTGAAGTACCCCGTTGGTTACTGTAGACAGCCCATAAAAAACTACAGAGGGAGACATAATCATCAATAATTTGGATACCGTTTCCAGGGATTGGGGCTGAGGATACAATAAGTACACCACCGGTTTTGCCAGCACTGCCATTCCCACTGCTGAAGGAATAGAAATCAGCATTGCCGTTTTAATTCCCTGACCGATCTTATCTCTTGTTTCCTTTTTATTTCCTTTTTCATAGCTTCCTGAAATAGCAGGAATAATGGCAATGGACATGGCCGCAGCAAAGGCAATGGGTATATTGGTAATGGGATTTGCCTTTCCCGAAAAATAACCATAAGCAGTAGCAATCTGAGCCTCCGTATATCCCCTTAAGGTTTCAGAAATTCTGCTGTAAATCTGAAGATTGGTAAAGCTGCTTACATTATAGATACAGGTGCTTAAGATTACCGGTGTTACCATGGTCAGAATCATTGTAAAGACCTGCTTATAGGTTAAGCTTTTTCCACTCCTATCTCGCTTTCTTCTGGCCTGAAACATGGGGGAGTTCATTCGATAAACAATGATCATAAACAGCAGAGCAATAACTACTCCCATTCCTGTTCCCACAGCACTTCCCATGGCGCCGTATACTGCCTGAGTTGTGGTATCCGCCTGGGAAACAAAGCTAAGAAATAATACTGCCGCTCCAATACTTACCAAGGCATTGGCAATTTGTTCCAATACCTGGGAAAAGGAGGTCTGCAGCATACTTCCATGGGCTTGAAAATATCCACGAAACACACCTAAAATTCCGGAAAAAAATATGGTGGGAGTAAATACTTTCAGTACCATAGCTGAATTTTCTCCTGCCATCGTATCAGCAAAGAAAAAACAGGCAAGACTGGCCAGTCCTCCTGCCACAAAAACGTAACAAAATGCTCCTATTAAGATTTTATGGGCATTTCTATATTCTTTTTTTGCTAATTTTCCTGCTACAATCTTGGATACTGCTGAGGGAATTCCATTAGTTGAAACAAGAAGAATAATGGTATAAATGGTATAAGCCGCACTATAATATCCATTTCCCTCATCACCGATAATGGCTACTAACGGACTTCGATATAAAATTCCAATAATTCTGGTAACTACACCTGCTGCAGCTAAAATTCCTGCCTGCAGAATAAAACCATTTTTCTTTTCTTTTCCCACAATTTTTCTTTTCCTTATTCCTGTTTTTCTTTAAAGTATTACTAATTCCAAAATAAATACAATCACACAGCTGAATACCGAAACCTGAAACAGGCTTTTTCCCCTCCAGGCCAACCATAAAGCTGCCACAAGGGCTGCTGCCCCGGACAGGGGACTTTTGGTAGCCTCCAAAATAGAAGGAAAGGTCATTACTGCCAAGGTTACATAAGGTACGTAATACAAAAATGAACGTATTCTAATATTGGTTATCTGTTTTCGAATTAAGGTTAACGGCAAAACACGTATTCCGTAGGTCGTCAGTGCCATAACCATAATATAAATATAAACATTATGTACCATTTTATGCTTTCTCCTCCTCCTTCTCTTCCTTTATGGGGAATAAAAAGGCTGCTGCCAAGGATATAATTACTGTCAGTAAAATTATTTTTATTCCGGAAGAAATCTCTGCAAAAACTGCTGCCTTATGAACAATATAACTGGCTAAGAAACTAACCCCAATTAATCCTGCCACAACCTTATTCTTTTTTGCCGGAGGTACAAAAACTGCTGCAAACATTCCGTATAAGGCAACGCTAAGGGCACTGGTTAAACGGGAGGGCATAATATTTCCCAATAATACCCCCAAAAAGGTTCCCAGACTCCAGCCCGGTGCAGCCATGGAAATTACTCCATAACTATAAACAGGCTCTAAATTATTTCTGGCTATTGATACTCCAAAAATTTCATCCGTAACATAAAATCCCATTAACATACGATGTAAAAGTCCTGTTTTAGGATTGATCTTTTGGCTTAAAGCACAGGACATTAATAAGTATCTGGCATTGGCTACTGCCTCCATTATCATAACCTCCAGATAGCCGGCATTTGCAGCAATTAAGGTAAAGCCGATAAATTCTCCTGCAGAGGCATTAATCAAGGCACTGGTAACCGCTGCCTGTACTGCCGTCATTCCCGCATTTTTTGCGGCAATCCCCAAAGTAAAGGATACGGCAAAATACCCCAGCCCTATGGGAATTCCATCCTTCATTCCTTCTAAAAATTGTTGCTTCTTATTTTGTTTCATCTTTCATCCTTCTATTCCCTATCGTTAGATTGTACTCTTTACCATTAAAAGCTGCTGTTTGCATATCCTATGATTACTTAGGCTGTCTTTCCCCCAAAAACTTAATATATCTAAGGTATTTCTCCTCTTCCCAAAATACAGGCTCTGTCTCTTTAAATCCAAGCTTAAGGCACAGCCTTGCAGAATTATAGTTTCCTTCTTTTACCAAAGCCTGAATCATTTCAAATCCAAATTCCTCTCTGCTGTTTTCTATCACTGCACTACAGCACTCATAGGCATATCCCTGCCTTTGATATTGTTCTGCAATCACAAACCCCAGCTCCGGCTCTTCATAACCTTCCCGTAAATTAAACCCTACTCTTCCTATCAGTTTTTTTGTTAATTTATCTTCAATAACCCATGTTCCGTATCCGTAAAACTTATATGCACTTTCAATATAGCTTGTGATAAATTCCCGTTCCTCTTCTTTTTCTTCATAAAGCCCTTCCATATATTGGGTTATGGACTTTCCCCGATAAATTTCATATAGTTGTTCCAAATCCTCTTCTGTCATTTCTCGAATAATACATCGCTTCGTTTCTTTGATTATCCAAGGAATTTTTCTCAATCTTCGATAGCTTCTTTCTAAATAAATAAAATCAATTTCTTCTATATTCTCAAAGAGATACTCTGCCTTTGTAAAATTCTCCCCTTTATTCTCCTCATGGAGCCAAACTAAAACACTGGCTCCCTCTTCCCACAATCCTTGAAAGATTTCATGATCATCAGTAATGTATAAGGTTTCTCTTATTTTTGTTTCAAATTCCGGCAACACATAAAAAAAGGAAACACCCTGATTTGTACATTGTTTTTCCAGCTCATTTAGTATTCCCGGTTGTTTCTTTGTAATTAATACAATATATTTTAACATAGTATACTTCCTTTTATCCCCTCTATTGTATATCCATTAAGGGAATGTTTCCACACTTTTCTTATGTTTTTCTTTACGAAACTGTGAAAAATAGTTAGAATAAGAAATAAATAATATTATAACAGAAAGGAATTACTTATGGCACAAAATCCAATTGTAACAATTACTATGGAAAACGGCGATGTAATAAAGGCAGAATTATATCCTGAAATCGCGCCAATTTCCGTAAATAACTTTATTAGTCTGATTAACAAAAATTATTATGACGGACTTATTTTCCACCGTGTAATTCGCGGTTTTATGATTCAGGGTGGTTGTCCTGACGGTACCGGCATGGGCGGTCCGGGTTACTCCATTAAAGGAGAATTTGCTCAAAATGGTGTGACCAATAATTTAAAACACACAGAAGGTGTTCTTTCCATGGCAAGAGCTATGCATCCTGACTCTGCGGGAAGTCAGTTCTTCATTATGCATAAAACCTCCCCTCATTTGGATGGCGCTTATGCTGCTTTTGGTAAAGTAACAGAAGGATTGGAAGTTGTAAATCGTATTGCAGAAGAAAATACAGATTACGCTGACAGACCGTTAACTGAACAGAAAATTAAAAGTATGACTGTAGATACCTTTGGTGTAGAGTATCCTGAACCTGAAAAAATGTAATTTATGGGAGAGATTAAAGATCTCTCCCATTTTTTTCACATAGGATTTCCTGTATAAAAATTCATTTTTATTTTTTAGGACAAATTGTACAATATATCACTCTGTTATAAATTAATTTTCTGTTATTTTGTATAATTTTTATAGACATACAGATAAATTTATGATAGTATCATGCTTAGCAGATATAGGTAATTTCTATCCTATGCATAATTATTATTCTTTATTCTATTTTCTATTGTGGTATTTCACCAAAGCTTTCAAGAAATACATAATTTGCATGGTCATTTCTATTTCGGAGAAGGACAGCTTTTATTTCCATATAATTAAAAGCCTATCTGCCAAAGATTTTTTTAGTAGGGTTCATTTTTTCTGAAATTGTTCTTATTTCAAAATATTTAATTTTTGGTTTAAAGCTGTACTTCCCGAACACATCCTTTTTTCCTGTTCATATTTTGTTCATAATCTTTTTACTATTTTTTCATTTCATAAACATTAAAAGTACATTTTTATTGAATATACTAAGTACATAGAAGAAAACAAATTGATTCTTCTTTCATTAGACTATATCTTTTAATTATATATAAAAACTTTTTCATAATATTGCCAGGTAAATATTTATTTACCTGGCTTCCTCCCTTTTTAGGGGAAAAATTTTCCTTTTTGCTGCGAAGAGAGTCTTGCGAAATATTTTCTTATCCTATAAATCCACTTTCTTATATCATAAAAAAAAGAGCTGTAATACACAGCTCTTTTTTATAATACTATCTTGTTTATGCTTTACCAACAGAACCAAAGATTTCCATTTTTTCTTTTACAGTAGCTTTGATTGCTTCTGTACCGGGTGCAAGTAATTTACGAGGGTCAAAACCTTTACCCTGCTGATCTTTTCCTGCCTCAATATATTCACGTGTAGCTGCTGCAAAGGATAACTGACATTCTGTGTTTACGTTAATCTTAGCTACTCCTAAGGAAATTGCTTTCTGAATCATTTCTGTAGGGATTCCTGTACCACCGTGAAGAACTAATGGCATATCTCCTGTTAACTGCTGAATAGCATCTAATGTTTCAAAAGATAATCCTGCCCAGTTTTCAGGATATTTTCCATGGATGTTACCAATTCCTGCTGCAAGGAAATCAATTCCTAAATCAGAAATTGCTTTACATTCCTTAGGATCTGCACATTCACCGGCTCCTACAACACCATCTTCTTCTCCACCAATGGAACCTACTTCTGCTTCTACAGAAACTCCTTTAGCGTGAGCTAATGCAACGATTTCTTTTGTTTTTTCTACATTTTCTTCAATAGAGAAATGAGAACCATCAAACATTACAGAAGAAAATCCTGCATCAATACATTTTACACAGTGATCAAAAGAACCATGATCTAAGTGAAGAGCTACAGGAACGGTAATTCCTAATTCTTCAATCATACCATTTACCATACCAACAATTGTCTTATAACCGGTCATATATTTTCCTGCACCTTCAGATACACCTAAGATAACAGGAGAATTGCATTCCTGTGCGGTTAAAAGAATCGCTTTTGTCCATTCAAGGTTGTTAATGTTGAACTGTCCTACTGCATAGTGGCCAGCTTTTGCTTTATCAAGCATTTCTTTTGCTGATACTAACATTTCAATTTCCTCCATTTTGAATAAATTTACATACACCCTTAGTATATCCTATTTTAGGCTTCCTGTCCACTAATGTATTTTTCAATACCTTCAATTGCCTTCTCTTCATCAGTACCGGAGGCCTCTACCGTAATCTTTTCACCCACATTTAAGGCCAAAGTCATCATTCCCATAATACTCTTTGCATTTACTCGTTTTCCTTCGGTTTCCAAATAAATGGAACTATCGTACTGACTGGCTACCTGAACTAATACTGCAATGGGTCTGGCTTCTAAACCACCTGCAATTTTTACTTCCATTTCTTTTCTCATGCTTACTCCTCCTTTTACAATCTATTTAAATCTGCAATTTCGCTTAACTTGCGCAGTCTATGATTTACCCCTGACTTTCCCACCGGGGGATCCAGATATTTTCCTAATTCCTGTAAAGTTGCTTCCGGATACTCTAATCTGACTTCTGCAATTTCACGTAAATTATCAGCAATTTTTGAAAAACCTACATGATCTCTGATAAAGAGAATATCATCGATTTGCTTTGATGCTGCATTAATTGTTTTTGCAATATTTGCAGTTTCACAATTTACCCTTCGATTAATAGAATTTCTCATTTCCTTTAAAATTCTTAAGTTTTCCAATTCCATCAAAGCAACATGGGCTTCGCAAATGTTTAGGAAATCTACAATATGAGCTCCTTCTTTTAAATATACTACATAATGATTTTTTCTCTCTACAATTTTTCCCTCTAATCCAAAGATGTTCATTATCTGGCAAAGCTGATTGGCCTGAATCTGTCTGCTGCATACCAACTCTAAATGATAGCCCTTTGCAGGATCGCTAATAGAGCCGATACTTAAAAATGCTCCTCTTAAAAATGCTCTTTGGCAACAGGACTGCTTCAAAATCAAGGGATTAATTCGATCTCTAAGCTGATGAAGTACACCTTCTCCATCTAATAACTTAATGGCTTGAAAAATCTCCATAAGTTTTTTTTCTTCTGTAATGGAAACGGTAGATACCGTACTTTTCTTCTCCTTAGGTGTATTATTTTCACACTCAGACGCTTCTATATTAAATGTTTTACTTAATAATGTAAAGACTTTTCTTAAGACAAAAGGATTTTCTGTCGTAATTTGCAGGGTAAGCTGTCCTTGCGGTGTTCTTATCAAATTTCCCTGATAGTGAATAATTGCCGCCAATTCGGCAATTTGGCAATGGCGATTATCTGAGGTATGTTTTTCTAATTCTTCTTTTACATCATAGGAAAAGGACATATAATTTTCTCTTTCTTCTATTTAATATCTCTGTGACTTATACTTAATCCGTATTTTCCCTTATCCTTCATTTCTTTAAATAAGGCATTGGCAAGGGTTACACTTCTGTGCTGACCTCCGGTACATCCAATGGCAATTACCAGTTGGTATTTTCCTTCCTTGATATATCCCGGAATCAAAAAATTCAGCATATCCTTTAATTTTTCTAAAAACTCTCCTGCCTCCACAAAACTCATTACGTATTGCTGCACTGCTTCATCATTTCCTGTAATATGCTTTAATTCATCAATGTAAAAAGGATTGGGTAAAAATCTTACATCAAAAACAAGATCTGCATCCTGCGGAATACCATTTTTAAATCCAAAGGATACAATATTTATCATCAGATTATTATATTCTTTATTTTGGAGGAAAATCCGATCCAGTTCCTCCTTTAATTCTCTTGTTAATACCTTAGAGGTATCAATTACATAATCTGCTTTTTTCTTAATACTGGTGAGAATTTCTCTTTCTTTTGTAATTCCATTTTCAATCCTTGGATTGTTTTTATCTGACAGGGGATGTATTCTTCTTGTTTCCTTATACCGCTTTAGAAGAGTTCTGTCATCTGCATCCATAAACAGAATTTCAAATTGATACCCTTCCTTTTTTAAATCTTCCAAAACCTCTTCTACTCGTACAAAATCCTGGGAGCTTCTTACATCTAACCCAAGAGCAACCTTTTCCAGTTCTGTGTTGGGCGTTTCCAAAAGTTCAGTAAACTTTTTTATCAGAAGTACAGGGAGATTATCTACACAATAAAATCCCATATCCTCTAACATTTTCATGGCTGTACTTTTTCCGCCTCCGCTCATTCCCGTTACCACTACAAACTTCATCTTTTATCCTCTGTCTTATAATCGTATTACTTCCGGCTCCAAATCCACTCCAAAAGTATCTTTCACGGTTTTTTGTATTTTTTCCATTAATTGTATAATATCTGCTGCCGTAGCTTCTCCTGTATTTATTACAAAGCCACAATGCTTTTCACTTACTTTTGCTCCTCCTACCTCACATCCTCTAAGACCTGCTTCCATAATCAACTTGCCTGCATAATGATTCCGGGGACGTTTAAAGGTACTTCCTGCACTGGGATATTCCAAAGGCTGTTTTTCTTTTCTCGCCTTCTGATAATCAACCATAGTCTGTAAAATTTCTTCCTGGTTTCCCTGTTTCATGCTCATGGTAACCTGTAAAATAATATAAGGAATTTTTTTGAAAATACTCTTTCGATAGCCAAAATCCAGCTCTTCTTTTTCCAGTACCTGAATCTCACCTTTTTGATTCATTGCCGTTACCTGTGTTATCACCTGACTTAGCTCACCCCCATAGGCTCCTGCATTCATCATGGTTCCTCCTCCCACAGTCCCAGGAATACCTGCTGCAAATTCCAAGCCCGTAAGACTTTCCTCCATTGCCTTTCTTGCCACTTGGGAAAGCAGCGCAGCGGCTCCTGCCGTAATCATATTTCCTTCCTGTTTTATATAGGAAAACTCTTTTCCCAAATAAAGAATCACTCCCTGAAAGCCCTCATCCGAGACTAATATATTGGTTCCGTTTCCCAAAATAAAATAAGGAATATTCTCCTGTGATAAATAGGAAATTATTTTAGATAATTCCTCACAGGAATGTATGGATAAAAAAAGTCTTGCCGGACCTCCTACACGAAAAGAGGTATGCTCTTTCATGGGCTCATTTTCTTTTATATTTTCTTCTTTGGTCCAACAGATAAGCTTTTTCTTTACTTCTTCAAACATATTGATGCCTTTCTTACAAAATCAAATGCTCATAGAAATTATTCTATGAGCATAGAAAATATTACTCCTCGTCTTCTTCTCTTCCTTTACTTAAGGAATTTTGTACACGGGCATATAATTCCTGTGCTGCATTATATCCCATTTTTTTCTGACGATGATTTACTGCTGCGGATTCGCAGATAATTGCCAAGTTTCTTCCCGGACGAATGGGCAGATTATGACATACTACTTTATTTCCTAAATACTCTGTATACTCCTCCTGCAGACCCAAACGGTCATACTCTTTATCCTTATCCCAGTCTTCCAAATGAATAACTAAATCAATACTTTGCGTTTCCTTTACACTGGATACACCAAACAGCATCTTTACATCAATAATTCCGATTCCTCTCAATTCAATGAAATGCTTGGTAATATCAGGAGCCGTTCCTACCAGAGTATCCTCACTTACCCTTCGTATTTCTACTACATCATCAGTTACTAAACGGTGGCCTCTTTTAATTAACTCTAAAGCTGCCTCCGATTTTCCAATTCCGCTTTCTCCCGTAATTAAAAGACCTTCTCCAAAAACGTCTACCAAAACACCGTGTACGGAAATACAGGGGGCCAGCTGTACATTTAACCATCGTATGATTTCTGCAGTAAAGTTAGAGGTTGCCTGTTTTGTCATCAAAATAGGAATCCCCTTTTCCACAGCTTTTTTCAAAAACAACTCATCCGGCTGTAATTCTCTACAAAAAATAATACAGGGAATAGGATAGGATAATAATTGTTCAAAAATTTCTGCTTTTCTTTTTTTCGTCATATTCTCCATATAGGTATATTCCACAAAACCTATAATCTGCAGTCGTGTAGCCTCAAAATGCTCAAAATAACCTGCCAGCTGTAAAGCAGGACGGTTAATATCGGGAACTGTAATTTTAATTCCTCTTACAGAAATTTCCGGAGTTAAATTTTCCAATTTCATTTTTTTAATAATTTTCATTAAGGTTACACTTGACATATACATTCTCCCATCTCTGCCGGTTTCCTCTACCGGAAATTTTCATCTTATCTTTGATGATCTACTTGTGTTTGTCTTATCTTACCACAGAACTATGAAAAAAAGAATAGATTTCTTCTGCAATGTTCTTTGGTATTTGGGGAATCTCCATTAGTTCTTCTACCTCTGCCTCTTTAATATCCGCCAAATTCTTATAAGCTTTCATTAATGCCTTCCTTCTTGCAGGGCCGATTCCCGGGATTTCATCTAAGACAGAATGAACCTGGTTACTGCTTCTTAGAGAACGATGATACTCTATGGCAAAACGATGGGCCTCATCCTGAATTCTTGTAATCAGCTTAAATCCTTGGGAATCCTTTTCTATGGGTATTTCCTGATTATTGTAATAAAGACCTCTTGTTCTGTGATTATCATCTTTTACCATTCCGCAAACAGGAATGGTCAGCTTCAGTTCTTTTAATACCTGCACTGCTATATTAACCTGCCCTTTTCCCCCATCCATCAACAAAAGATCGGGAAACTTAGTAAAGCTTCCATAGCTTTCATCTATATTCTTTTCTTTTAACTCCTTTTTCTCTTCCATTCCATGAAGAAATCGTCTGGTTAATACTTCCTTCATGCATCCGTAATCATCCGGCCCTTGTACAGATTTTATTTTAAATTTTCGATAATCGCTTTTTTTCGGTTTTCCTTTTTCGTAAACAACCATAGATCCCACATTTTCAAAACCGTTAGTATTGGAAATATCAAAGGCCTCCATTCGCTGAAGCTGAGGTAATTCTAACAAAGCAGCTATTTCTTTTACTGCTCCAATAGTTCTTCCCTCTTCTCTTTTCATTCTTTCTCTATCACGACTTAGTACCATTGCTGCATTTTTAGCCGCCAAATCTACTAATTTTTCTTTTGTTCCTTTTTTGGGAACTTTCAGGGTTACCTTGCTTCCTTTTTTTTGACTTAGCCATTGACTGATAAGCGGCTCCTCTTCTATTTCATACTGAATATGGATTTCTTTGGGAATATAAGGTGTACCTGCATAAAATTGCTTAACAAAGCTGGTGAGGATTTCCTTTTTATTATTTTCCGAAACATTTGTCATATAAAAATGTTCTCTGCCAATAAGCTTTCCCCCTCGGATAAAGAATACCTGAACTACAGCATCTCTCTCATCCAAATCTAAAGCTACAATATCTTTATCTTCTCCCTCTGTATCTGTTATTTTTTGTTTTTGTGCAATCTGTGTTACACTTTGGTAAAGATCTCGATATCGTATAGCCTCTTCAAATTCCATCTTTTCTGAGGCTTCTTCCATTTTGTGCTGAAGCTCATTTAAAATTTTCTCATATTTTCCATTTAAAAATTCCAAAGCCTCTTTTACATTTTTTTGGTATTCCTCTGCACTGATATAATCCTGACAGGGTGCATCACATTGATGGATGTAATAATCTAAGCAAGGTCTTTCTTTTTTACAGTCCTTAGGCAGATTTCTGTTGCAGGTTCTTAATTTATACAGTTTATTAATTAAATCTATACTGTCTTTTACTGCACCGGCACTGCTGTAGGGGCCAAAATATTTCGACTTATCCTTTTTAACCTGTCTGGCAAATAATACTCTGGGATAAACCTCTCCCAAGGTTACCTTAATATAAGGGTAGGTTTTGTCATCCTTTAACATTGTATTATATTTAGGCCGATGTTCCTTTATTAAATTATTTTCAAGAACCAAGGCTTCCAGCTCAGAATCTGTTACAATATATTCAAAACGCTCAATCTGGCTAACCATTCTTGCAATTTTTAAACTGTGGTTGGCACTTTCTCTAAAATATGATCTTACCCTGTTTCTAAGTATAATTGCCTTACCTACATAAATTATAGTATCCTTTTTATCATACATTATATATACTCCCGGTTTACCGGGGAGATTTTTTAATTCTTCCTGTATATTAAATTTCTCACTGATCATACTATTCACTCTTTGACTTTCCTATTATACAAGAAAAGAGTTACCTCTCCAGGCAACTCCCTTCTATCGTCTGTACCTTCTTTTTTTAGTGCGTTATCCCTGCTTACTATTATTTTCTAAATAAGCACCACTGTAATTTCCTTTTACTTCCCTATCCTCTGCTTCTTTGGTTTCCTTATCTGGCTCATTTAAGGATTCCTTTGATTCTGTTGATATATTTTCCCTAAGGATTTCACCAAAAGCTGTATCTTCCTGAATTTCAGCTGATGAAGATTCTTCTTTTTCTGGGGAATCTTCCTCTTTTTCCAAAGCTTCTCCTGATGAATGAGAATCTTTTGCTTTTTCTTCCTTCTTTTCCTCTTCCGGTTCGGGAATTCCTTTTTCCTGACGATATATCTTCATAAATTCTTTTCCTGTAATGGTTTCCTTTTCAATAAGATATTCCGCCAATTTATCCATAAGCTGCCGATTTTCGCGTAAAAGCTCTAACGCCTTATCATAGCTTTCTTTTAAAAGCTTCATTACTTCTTCATCTACGCCTGCTGCAGTTACATCACTACAGTTTAACGTAGCATTCCCATCCAAATATCTATTTTGAATGGTTGCCAGACCCATAAGACCGAATTTTTTACTCATACCATACTGAGTTACCATTGCTCTGGCAATATCTGTAGCCTTTTCAATATCGTTGGCGGCCCCTGTGGTTACTGTATCAAATACAATTTCTTCTGCTGCTCTTCCACCAAAAATACTTACTAAACGGTCTCTTAATTCTGCTTCTGTATTTAAATATTTTTCTTCTTCCGGAACATGCATTACATAGCCCAATGCCCCCATGGTTCTTGGTACTATAGTAATTTTTTGAACAGGCTCTGAATTTTTTTGAAGGGCACTAACCAAGGCATGACCTACTTCATGGTAGGAAACAATTTTTCTTTCTTCCTTACTCATGATTCTATCCTTCTTTTCTTTTCCCACCAATACCTGCTCTACTGCATCAAAAAGGTCCTTTTGAGATACATATTCCCTTCCCTCTTTTACTGCATTAATAGCTGCTTCATTAATCATATTCGCCAAATCAGAGCCTACCGCTCCGCTGGTTGCCAGGGCAATGGCATCAAAATCCACGGTTTCATCCATTTTTACATCCTTTGCATGAACCTTTAAAATTTCAATTCTACCCTTTAAATCCGGTTTATCTACAATTATTCTCCGATCAAATCTTCCTGGACGAAGTAAGGCCTTATCTAAAATTTCCGGTCGGTTTGTGGCTCCTAAAATTAAAATTCCCTTGGAGGTATCAAATCCATCCATTTCAGACAAAAGCTGATTCAAGGTCTGTTCTCTTTCCTCATTTCCTCCTCCGCCATATCGGGAATCACGGCTTCTTCCGATAGCATCTATTTCATCGATAAAAATAATACAAGGAGCATTTTTGGTTGCTTCTTTAAATAAATCTCTTACTCGGGAAGCTCCCACACCTACATATAACTCGATAAAATCTGAACCGGTAAGGGAGAAGAAGGGTACATGTGCTTCTCCGGCCACAGCTTTAGCCAGCAGGGTTTTCCCTGTTCCCGGAGGTCCCACTAACAGTGCTCCTTTGGGAAGCTTTGCACCGATTTTTGCATATTTTCCCGGGTTGTGTAAAAAGTCTACTACTTCCTGAAGAGATTCCTTAGCTTCATCCTCTCCGGCCACATCTTTAAAGGTTACCCCTGTTTCCTTTTGAACATATACCTTGGCATTACTTTTTCCTACACCCATAGGGCCGCCTCCGCCTCCCATACGCTTCATAATAAAGCCAAAGACCACCCATACTAATACCAAGGGTAATACATAGGTAAGGATAATATCCGTAACCAGATTGGAGCTGTCAGGAATCTGGGGTTTTATCTCCACTCCTGCTTCCAGTAATCTGGCAGTTAAAGTATCATTAGATTCTGCTCTTCCCGTATAATACGTTGTTTTAGGGGTGAGAAAGGTGTAGTACATATTTACCGGCTGTGGATTATCTTCCTCAGTCTCTTTTGGCTCTATGGTAATTCGGTCAGCAGCAATATGAACACTGCCTACCTTCCCTTCCTCCAACATAACAACAAACTCATCATAGGGAATTTCTTTTGAACTGCTTCCCTCGATGGTTTTCATAAAATAACTCATTACCACCAGACTGATTAGGGCCGCTACCAGAAAAATTAATAAATTCTGCTTTCCGGGGCCTTTACCCTGACCGCTGCCCCCTTTTTGATTTTGATTTCTATTTTGACTGTTCTTTCCTTGCTTGTTGTCAAAACGATTTAAATTATCGTCCATTTTTTTCCTCCGTCACTCTATTTTATCGCTGTTTCAGCTGTTCTGTTTTTACTGCTTTCTTGGCCAGTTCCTATTCTTTACTTTAACCTTCTCAGACAACTAACCACAGAGTACATTATAAATAGCTGTTTAGCTAAAAGCAATACAATTAGTATTATTTTTCCCTTATAAATCTTAAAGATTTGTAAACTATTTTTATTTTATTCCCCTTTATTATATTGAAATTTTTTATTGATAATACTATAATTCAATGGTTATATTATTTCTGTAACTTTTTAACACTTTTATTTTGATTTTATAGAGGAAGGAGGCGTTTTATGAATCGTTTACGGACCATCCCTTATGAAGAAAAAAAGAAAGAATTAATTAAAATAATTCGTTGTCTTTTTGGTGCTACCTTGTATGCTGCCAGTATTAATTTATTTATTGCACCTGTTAATTTATATAACGGGGGAATTATGGGATTCAGTCAGTTAATCCGTATATTTCTTGTTAATTTTTTAAATTTACCTTTTCAGCATTTTAATTTAACAGGTATTATTTATTATCTTTTTAATATTCCTATTTTACTTCTTTCTTTTAATAAGGTAGGAAAACGCTTTTTCTTTAAATCTCTTATTTGTATATCCTGGATTACATTAGCTATGTCCCTAATTCCTATTCCTCCTTCACCTATTTTGGAGGGCGATTTACTGGGAACCTGTATTATTGGTGGTATTATTGCTGGCTATGGCATAGGTTCTATGTTAAAAATGGGCGGTTCCGGTGGCGGTATGGATATTGTGGGCATGATGTTGGTAAAATGGAAAAAGGATTTTAGTGTGGGGAAAATAAATCTTTTGGTAAATGCGCTTTTATATACCATTTGCTTTTTTCTTTTTAACATCCCTATTGTAATTTATTCCTTTATTTATTCTTCTATTTCTTCCATCGCTATTGATCGTGTACATGATCAGACCATTACCGTGGAAGCAACCATTATTACCAAAAAAGATTGCAGTGAAATGAGACAGGAAATATTCCATGAATTACGAAGGGGGATTACTCTGTGGAATGCTACCGGTGCTTACACTAATGAGGACAGTAAAATAATGTATGTATTGCTGTCAAAATATGAGGTTCGTCATTTAAAAACAATTGTTAAAAAATATGATCCCAATGCTTTTATCGTTGTAAATGAAGGTGTCCATATTCAGGGTAATTATCATATTAATTTATAAAATATATCTGTTTTCTTAAGCTTTTTTATCTCATCATTTAAAATAAGTTAAGGGGGAATTACTTCCCCCTATTTTTATGCTTCTTCTGTATTTAATTGTCCAAAAAAGGTAATTAAATAAATTCCTGATAATCCTACTAAACTATATACGATTCTGGAAATCCAGGACATTTCTCCAAAAATAAAAGCAACCAGATCAAAATTCAATAATCCAATTAATCCCCAGTTTATTGCTCCTATAATGGCAACTGTTAAAGCAACATAATTTATTGTTTTCATATCTTCTCCTATCCTGCGATATTTTTCCGCATATTTTATACATTATTAGTATGACTTGTTTTTATAATAATATGACTTAAAATATTTTTTTGTACTATTTACTAAGGCAAATTTTTATATTACAATGTAATGTATGTTTTATATTTTAGGGTAGAATAACAGCAGTAGATTTATAATGATATGGAGGAAGATATGAAGATCGGTTTTGACAATGATAAATACTTAAAGATGCAATCAGAACATATTAAAGAAAGAATCGCTCTTTTTGATAATAAACTTTATCTTGAATTTGGTGGCAAGCTTTTTGATGATTTTCATGCCTCTCGAGTTTTGCCCGGTTTTTTGCCCGACAGTAAATTGAAAATGCTTCTGCAGTTAAGAGATCATGCAGAGGTGGTTATTGTTATCAGTGCAGATGATATTGAAGGTAATAAGGTTCGTGGAGACTATGGTATAACCTATGACAATGATGTTTTACGTCTTATTGATGTCTTTCAAAGTTTTGGTTTATATGTGGGAAGTGTTGTCATTAATAAATTTGACGGACAAAATTCTGCTCTTAAATTTAGAGAACGATTAAATTCTCTTCATATAAAATCTTATATTCATTACAATATTCCTGGGTATCCCAGTGATATCGCTACCATTGTCAGTGATGAAGGCTATGGAAAAAATGATTATATTGAAACTACAAGACCTTTAGTAATTATTACAGCTCCGGGTCCCGGAAGCGGAAAAATGGCCACTTGCCTTTCACAGCTATACCATGAGCATAAGAAAGGAATAAAAGCGGGATATGCTAAATTTGAAACTTTTCCCATTTGGAATCTTCCCTTAAAGCATCCTGTTAATGTTGCCTATGAAGCGGCTACTGCTGATTTAAATGATATTAATATGATTGACCCTTTTCATTTAGAGGCCTATGGAGAAACAACAGTTAATTATAATCGTGATGTTGAAATTTTTCCTGTTCTAAATGCTATCTTTGAAAAAATTCAGGGAGAAAGCCCCTATAAATCACCTACTGATATGGGGGTTAATATGGCCGGAAAATGTATTATTGATGATGATGTATGCTGTGAAGCCAGTAAGCAGGAAATTATTCGTCGCTACTATCAGGAGCTTTGTAATATTAAACGTTCCACAGGAAATGCAAATACACTGTATAAATTAGAGCTTTTAATGAAACAAGCGGCTATTACTGAACAGGATCGTAAAGTTGTTACCGCTGCTTTAAAGAGAGAAGAAGATACCGGCTATCCTGCTGTTGCTATTGAGCTTCCTGACGGAAAAATCATCACGGGAAAAACCTCTTCTTTACTTGGATCTTCCGCTGCAGCATTAATGAATGCATTAAAAGAGCTGGGAGGTATTGATCATGATCTACATTTGATTTCTCCTACTGCTATTGAGCCTATACAAACATTAAAAACAGATTATCTTGGCAGTAAAAATCCAAGACTTCATACAGATGAAATATTAATTGCTTTATCTATGTGTGCTGCTAATGACAGTAATGCAAAGCTTGCTTTGTCTCAAATTCCTAAATTAAAATACTGTCAGGCTCATTCCAGCGTATTATTATCTTCTGTAGATGAAAAAATCTTTAAAAAATTAGGTCTTCATCTTACCTGTGAACCTAAATATGAAATTGCTGATAAAATTTATCATAAGTAAAATTAATAGAATATTATTTTCACCTTAATCAAAATATTTATAAAAGCAGAGCTTCATGCCCTGCTTTTTTCTTTACAATTCTTCTAATGTGCCAAAAGTATAGCCCATATTCTTCCATTCTTTGATTATTTCTTCCATGATTTCCGCATTTGTGGATGATGTACTGTGAAGAAGAATAATTGATCCCGGATGAATTCTTTCACATAATTTGCTTATTGCTTCCTCCTTAGAAGGCTGTTTATCCACCTCCCAATCTACATACGCCAGACTCCAAAATATTGTCTTATATCCACTTTCTTTTGCCCAATTTAATTGGTCGGCAGAATATTTTCCTTGAGGAGGTCTATAAAATTTTTTCATTTCTTTTCCTGCAATTTGTCTATATAAGGCTTCTAAATCTGTTAATTCCTTTAAAAATTCTTCCTTTTGATTTATGCTATCCATATCTTTATGATGATAGGTATGATTTCCCACAATATGTCCTTCAGCTACCATCCTTTTCACTAATTCCGGCTCTTTTTCCATATAGTTTCCCACAAGAAAAAAACATGCTTTTACTTCTTCTTTCTTTAATGCATCTAATATCTTTTCCGTATTCCCGTTCTCAAATCCTGCATCAAAAGTTAGATATATTTTTTTATTTTCTTCATCACCCAAATAATATCCTTCTAATTGTTCTAATTCTTCTTTATTTACATCAATTACCGGTGATTTCCCTGCTTCCTGAAAACTTAGTCCCCAGCTTCCTTGAGACATTGCCTCTACTTTTTTTATCATTTTAGTTTCTTTTGTGTGAAAAGCAAATCCTAAAGCAATACATAAGGCTAAGGTGGATAGAAAGATTATTTTTCTTTTATTTTTTCTCTTCATTCTTATTTATCCATGTTTTTTACTTATATATATGCTTTTTTACTAAGACTCATTCTCTGTTTTTTTTTAAGTCTAAGTATTTTATATAATTTGTTTGATATATGGCTATTTTCCTAATTTATTTCTGTATATTGAAATCATCATACTTATCATTATATTCTGATTAGCTATCTTATTTTTAGACTACCGCATCATTTTTTTATAATTTTCTACAAAAAAAAACCTTGAAATATAAATTTCAAGGTTTAAGAGGCGACAATCGGATTTGAACCGATGATAAGGGTGTTGCAGACCCGTGCCTTACCACTTGGCTATGTCGCCATATACTATATTATATTCAGAAATATTAAACTATATTCCTAATGACTCCTACGGGAATCGAACCCGTGTTACCGCCGTGAAAGGGCGATGTCTTAACCGCTTGACCAAGGAGCCAGACTC
>JAFXGR010000016.1 GCA_017520155.1 Lachnospiraceae bacterium | reverse complement strand
TCTAAATAACTATACCATTCACATAGAATATTTTTCTGAGAGTGAAGTTCAAAAAACGTAGGCGTAGCGGGCTACGCTGAGGATTTTTGAATCTTTGCTATCAGGAAAATAGGCATGTGATATGGTATAGTTAATTTAAAAACGTTACACTAGCGACACCCATATTTAAAGTCGCTTGCAGCGAGATGGGTGTCGCTTTGGCTTTATTCATACATTCTCCCCACGTCAATCAGCAAGTGATTGTCGTGGGTGTGAAAAGTAACGAAGTGTTACCACTTTTGTTTCCTTTTTGGTTCTTTTACTTGACCAATTTTTATTATCTATGTTATAATTCACCTCGAGGTTATTAAATTTGATATAACATTTTTACAACGGGAAAATAAAAGATACAAAGTTAAGCTTCCGTGGCTCAGTTGGTAGAGCAACGCATTCGTAATGCGTGGGTCAGGGGTTCGAGTCCCCTCGGGAGCTCTTGTTGTATGTAAAAATATTTGTTAGAAACGAAAGAGGTTATTATGTCAATCAGAATTCATAATTTTATGGGAAGATTAGGCTGGGAATTACAAAAAAGAGTACCTAATCTTTCTGCCAACACTTATTTAAAGCTGCAGTTTGCCAGCAGAAGAAAATCTCAGAAAAACTATATTGATTTCTTTTATCAAACAGAGGAAGCACCTCATCCCTTGGTGGTAAATCTGGAGACGATCAATAGATGTAACAGCACTTGTGCTTTTTGTACTGCCAATAAGCATGCAGAAAAGCGTCCATATAAAAGAATGGAGGATGAGCTGTTTTATAAGATCATTGATCAGCTAAGAGATTGGAATTATAAGGGACATCTTACCTTATACGGAAATAATGAACCTTGGCTGGATACCAGAATTGTGGAATTTCATAAGTACTGCAGAGAGCAGCTGCCGGATTGCTTTATTTTCATGTCTACTAACGGATTGTTATTAGATATTGAAAAGGTTAAGGCTATTACACCTTATGTAAATCAGCTGATTATTAATAATTATTGTCTGGATATGAAACTTCATAAAAATGTGAAGGAAGTATATGACTATGTAAAGGCACATCCGGAAGAATTTAGCAATGTGGATATTTTAATTCAGATTCGTTATATGGAAGCAGTTCTTACCAATAGAGCAGGAAGCTCACCCAATAAGAAAAATACCACTAAGATTATCACGGAAACTTGTTTAATGCCCTTTACGGATATGTTCATTTTCCCGGATGGAAGAATGGGAATCTGCTGCTGTGATAATTTCGAGGTTACCACTTTAGCAGATTTAAATACCACTCCCTTAAAGGAAGCCTGGAACTCTGAGGAATATAAGAGAGTAAGAAATCTGATTAAGGATGGAAGACAAAATTATCCTTTCTGTAAGTACTGTGATTTTATTGATGCAGGTCTTCGTATGGATGCAGTAGATGACTGTATTAATAACAGTGGTACCATGAGAGGAGCAAGACAGTCTCTGTTTGCAAAAAAATAAAGAAAAGAAATATTCAATAAGAAAGAATTTACTGTTTTATGGTAAATTCTTTTTTTATATAAAAATTGTGTATACAATTTGAAATAAAAAAGTGTTTGTGGTAAAGTAGATGTAGTAAAAAGGAGGGTTCATTATGTTGGTTTTTCAGGGGAAGAAAGATAGGTTAATGGAAGCAGTTTTGGAAATGAAAGCAGAGGATTATTCCAAAGAACCAAAGCTGGGAGATATTTATAAACGTATTGTGAGAGGAAGAGACCGTTTTGCACGAGTGGTAGAAAAGGATCTTCAGGCGGTAATGCAGATAAGCTCCTTAGATTTAACCTTAAACCATCATACGGAAAGAATGGTGAAAATCGCAGATACAGTTGCGGGGGCTACGGAAAATATTAAAGAGGCCTCTTCGGAATCCTCCCTTGTGGTAAGTCAGATTAATACTCAGCATGAAGATCTTACCAGAACTATTCTGGAGGTATCTGATGATTCTGACCAGATGGTGAATAAAATTCAGGAGTCCCAAAAGCAGTTAACAGGGATAAGAGAGATGTCAGAGATAATCATTGGGGAATCTGAGGATATGAAGAAAGATATGAGTACTCTTTTAGAGGTGATTTCCCATATGAATGAAGTGGTGGCAGGAATTAATGCCATTTCGGCACAAACTAATTTGTTGGCATTAAATGCCTCTATTGAAGCAGCACATGCGGGAGAAGCAGGAAGAGGATTTGCTGTGGTAGCAGAAGAAATCCGTAAGCTGGCAGAGGAAACCCAGGGCTTAACAGCCAATATGGACAGTTTTATCCATCAAATAAGAGACGCTTCCCAACAGTCTAATCAAAGTGTGAATCGTACCATTGAGAGATTGGATCAGGTAACAGAAAAGATACAGGATGTATGGAAGATTAATACAGAAAATGAGAAGCATGTTGAGCGGGTAAATGATTCCGTTACCTCCTTAGCTGCCGTTAGTGAGGAAATCAGCAGTTCTATGGCAGAAATGGAGCATCAGGCAGTACAGATTAAAGAACAATGTTATATCTTAGATGAGGACGCCCATGCATTAAAGGAAATCAGCAGTCTGTTAAAAGATAATATTAAGCCAGTAGTCAGCATTGAAAAGATTTTAGATGAAGCGGCAAAACAAATGGGAGTGATGATGGAGGATCCTTTTTTTGAAATGAAAAATGGGGAATTTATCAGCTATATAGATGCTGCCATTACTGCCCATAAAAATTGGATGGCCAATCTTCATAAGATGGTGCAAGACAGAGTATACCGTCCCATTCAGCTGGATTCCACAAAATGTGGATTTGGACACTTTTATCACTCTATTACTCCAAAGGATTCAGAGATTCTCCAGGTTTGGAATGGGGTGGGAGAAAAGCATACAAAGCTTCATAATTATGGTAATCAGGTGAAAAAGGCACTATTAAGTGAAAATTTTGCAGAAGCAGAAAAATATTATGAGGAAGTGGACGCTTTTTCCAAAGGATTAATTAAAGACTTTATTACCATGGAAGAATTAGCAAGGAAACTATAGTAAAAAGAGTATAACAGGAATAGAGAAGAAAACATAGTAAAAGTAGAAGTAATCGTAAAACAGATTCTCTTCAAAAAAGGGAAAATTTGAAGAAGGGGATGTTTTACAGTAACTTCTACTTTTTTAAATTAACTACATCTTATCCATAATATTTTTTCTCAAAGTATTGTATGGTTTTGTAAAGAAGGGAAGCAATCAGGCATAAAATGACAATGGACATAATCAGTAAATCCAGCTGAAATACCTGACTGCTGTAGATAATTAAATATCCAAGACCCTGCCTTGCAGCTAAAAATTCACCGATAATAACTCCTACCAAAGACAAACCGATATTCACCTTCATGTTGCTTAAAATTAAAGGAGTGCAGGAGGGAAGAATTAATTTAAAAAGAACATCTTTTTTACTTCCCCCTAAAGTGGTGATTAATTTTATTTTACCGGGATCGGTTTGGAGAAAACCGGTATATAAGCTGATTATGGACCCAAAGAGGGCAACGCTGATTCCTGCAATAATAATGGTTTTTATGCCACTTCCCAGCCACACAATAATTAAAGGGGCAAGGGCAGATTTAGGAAGAGAGTTTAGCACCACGAGAGAAGGTTCCAAAATCTTAGCCAATGGGGGAGATAGATATAGTCCCATAGCGGTAAAGGCAGAAATTAAGGTTACCCCAAGAAAACTGACCAGAGTTTCCAAAAGAGTAACACCAATGTGTTTCCAAATAGTAAATTCTCTTGTCATTTCCCAAAATAAATTAATTATTTTTAGGGGGCTGCTGAAAAAGAAAGAGTCTACCCAGCCTAAAGAAGAACTGATCTGCCATAAACCCAAAAGAAAAAGTAAAAGAAAAACTCTGGAAAAATTAATAAGATAATACTCTCGATAATATTCTTTTAAAAAATCTTTTTGCTCTTTTGAGTAAGAGGAGGTGTTGCTGATATTTTTAATGATCATCTTTTAAATCCTCCCATAATTCATTGAAATAATGGTTAAATTCAGGAGCGTTACGATAGCCAAGACTTTCATCCTCCGGGAGAGTAAGGTTAATTTTTAACTCCTTTTTTACTTCAGCAGGTCTTTTGGAGAGAACAAAAATACGCTGGGAAAGGCCAATTGCTTCTGAAAGGTTATGAGTTACCAGAATAGCCGTTTTATTATTCTCCTTAATTATTTTTGCAATGTCTGCAGATACCTCCAGTCTTGTTTGATAATCTAAAGCACTAAAGGGTTCGTCCAATAATAAGATTTCCGGATTTAAAGCAAGAGTTCGGATAAGGGCAACACGCTGACGCATACCTCCGGAAAGCTGAGAGGGCTTTTTATCCTTAAATTCATAAAGGTGGTATCGTTTTAAAAGGGAAATTACATTGGAAATTCTTTCTTCCTCCATTTTGTGATGTATTTCCAGTCCTAAAATTACATTTTCCCATATGGTACGAAATTCAAAAAGATGATCCTGCTGCAGCATATAGCCCACAGGAAAAATTTCCTCTCTATTTTTCATCTCGTAAAGATTTTGTCCCTGTAGCTGAATATTTCCCTTTTCAGCCCGATAAATTCCTGCCAGAAGATTTAGTAAGGTGGTTTTTCCGCAGCCGCTGGGACCTACGATGGAAATAAATTCACCGGAATAAACCTGAAAAGAAATATCTTTCAGTGCCTTTACTTCACCCTCCAAAGTGTGATAGGAGTAGGAAATATTTTGTAGGTTTAAAATAGGCTGTCTGGAATTGACAGTGGTAGAAGTCATATTATCCTCCAAAAATAATGTATAATTCAAAATATGCAAAGAATAAAAAACTGTGCATTTTTAACAAAATATGTTCGTCATAGAAAAACAAATGATTTTATGTGAAAAACATTCTTGCATATCTTTGTAACATATGATATTATCGTAACAGTTCAAAGACAGAAAAAAGGACAATAGAGGAGGCTGCCGTGGCACAATTATGGGGAGGCCGTTTTACAAAAGAAACGGACCAATTAGTATATAACTTTAACGCATCTATTGGTTTTGACCAAAAGTTTTTTAAAGAAGATATCCAGGGAAGTATTGCTCACGTGACAATGCTGGAAAAGCAGGGAATTTTAACCGGTGAGGAAAAGAAGTTAATTATAAAGGGACTCACTTCCATTGAAGAAGATGTAGACTCCGGGAAAATGGAGATTACTTCAGAATACGAGGATATTCACAGTTTTGTGGAAGCTAATCTGATTAAACGGATTGGAGAGGCAGGGAAAAAACTTCACACCGGCCGCAGCCGTAATGATCAGGTAGCTCTTGATATGAAGTTATATGTAAGAAATCAGGTAGTGGAAGTAGATCTTTTACTAAAGGAATTCTTAGGAACAATTCACTCCATTATGAAGAATAATCTGGATACTTATATGCCCGGTTTTACCCATTTGCAAAAGGCGCAGCCCATTACTCTGGCCCATCATATGGGAGCATACTTTGAAATGTTTAAGCGAGACAGAGCACGAATGAAGGATTTATATGCTCGAATGAATTTTTGTCCTTTGGGAAGCGGAGCTTTGGCGGGAACAACTTATCCCTTAGATCGTTTTTATACAGCGTCTCTCCTTGGCTTTGACGGACCAACAAACAATAGTATGGACAGTGTGGCTGATCGAGATTATATTATTGAGTTCTTATCTGCTTTATCAACGGTGATGATGCATTTAAGCCGTTTCAGTGAAGAGATTATAATATGGAATTCCAATGAATATGGTTTTGTAGAAATTGATGATGGTTATTCCACAGGCAGCAGTATTATGCCTCAGAAGAAAAATCCTGATATTGCAGAGCTGGTGAGGGGAAAGACGGGAAGAGTTTACGCAGCATTGGTAAGTATTTTAACCACCATGAAAGGTCTTCCTCTGGCCTATAATAAGGATATGCAGGAGGATAAGGAGTTAACCTTTGATGCCATTGACACTACCAAGGGCTGTATTGCTTTGTTTAACGGAATGATGGCAACCATTAAATTTAAAAAGGATACCATGGCAAGAAGTGCCATGATGGGATTTACCAATGCTACTGATGCAGCAGATTATCTGGTAAAAAAAGGAGTAGCTTTCCGAGATGCCCATGAAATTATTGGACGTTTAGTTCTTTATTGTATAGAAAAAAATACTTCCATCGATAAGTTATGCCTACAGGAGTTAAAGGAAATTTCTTCTGTATTTGAGGAGGATGTGTTTAGTGAGATTAGTTTGGAAGCCTGCGTGGAAAAACGTCTTACTTACGGTGCACCGGGATCTTTGGTAATGAAACGACAGGTGGAAGAAAACGAAAAGTATTTAAGTGAAGGAGATTTAAGAAATGAGTGAGAAATTAAAAGTTGGTATTTTAGGAGCAACAGGAATGGTGGGACAGAGATTTATTTCTCTCTTGGAAAATCATCCCTGGTTTGAGGTTACTACTGTTGCCGCCAGTGAAAGAAGTGCGGGAAAAACATATGAGGAAGCAGTAGGAAGCAGATGGAAAATGACCACACCTATGCCTCAAGGGGTAAAGAATCTGGTGGTAATGAATGTAAATGAAGTAGAAAAAGTTGCAGACCAGGTTGATTTCGTATTCAGTGCTGTGGATATGACTAAGGAAGAAATTAAAAAAATTGAAGAAGCCTATGCAAAGACTGAAACACCGGTAGTGTCTAATAACAGTGCTCACAGATGGACACCGGATGTACCTATGGTAGTGCCGGAAATCAATCCGGAACACATGAATGTAATTGAATTCCAGAAAAAACGTTTAGGAACAACAAGAGGATTTGTAGCTGTAAAACCTAACTGTTCTATCCAAAGCTATGCGCCTGTACTTACTGTATTATCCCAGATGGCATTCATGGCTTCATCCTTTTCTTCACGGTCCTCATTGTCCGTAAGCC
>JAFXGR010000015.1 GCA_017520155.1 Lachnospiraceae bacterium | reverse complement strand
TTTGATTTGAGAAATAAAATAATACCTAAGTCAGACTATTTGTTTCTAAATGATAAAACAAGATATGGGAAACTTACTTATAATCCATTAGACAGACATATAAGACTTTTACAAAAAGAGATATTAAAATTTAGCAACAAAAATATTAGATCTTGTCATGATTGTAGGCGTACTTATGCAAGTATTCAATATCTAAAATTAGGAGATAAATGTATAACTATTATACAAAAGCAATTAGGTCATAAGACACCAACTCAAACTTGGGAATACATAAAAGATATTGTAGAACCATTAAATAGAATTGATATTTTAGAAGCTGGAACAATATTATGAATCTCCAATAGTTATAAGGTTTAAACCATTTTAAACACAAAATAATAAAAATAAAAAAGCCCATATTTCCTTTAAAATATAGGAAAATATGGACATAAAAAGGAAGCTGATAACGGGAATCGAACCCGTGACCTCCGCACTACCAATGCGACGCACTACCGACTGTGCTATATCAGCATTTATCTGTCTTACCGACAAGTGATATCCTATCATATGTAAATAATGATGTCAAGTTATTTTTGGAGATATTTTTCTCTTTTCTCTGAATTCATTTTACGATTTCAAAATGTATACATTGAAAAAAAGATAAGCTACCTTTATAATAAAAGAATGTAATATTAAGCTTACCATAAGAGAAGAAAGGGAGTGGATTATATGGCATTTTTTGAAAGTTTAAGTGAAGTATTATCCAGTAAGGGAAAAGAGGCGGCAGAAGCAGCAAAAAAAGTTGCTGAAATTGCTAATTTAAAAGGACAGATTGCAGGGGTAAATACGGAAATTAAAAAGCATTATGTTAAGATAGGTGAAGCCTATTTTGAAAGTTATAAGGATTCTGAAGTTGACTGTGAGTTTGAAGAAGAAGTGCAGGCAATTCGTGATGCCAAGAAAGCAGTTGCTGAGTTAGAAAAACGATTAAGACAGTTAAAAGGAAATATTGAGTGTACAGCCTGCGGAAGTCAGATTGATGCAGAATCCAGCTTTTGCCCTAAATGCGGTGCCAAGGTTGAAGTAGAATTTTTTGATGAAGAAGATGAAGAGATAGAAGAGGTAAATGCAGAAATTATTGAGGAGACAAGAGTAGAGGAAGAATAAGAGAAAGTATATTCCGTGGATTATCTCTCTTTCCATAAAAAAAGAACCTTGAAGGAGGTTCTTTTTTTGTGGAAAGAACCCTTTCCGTTAGAATCCCGGAAAGAGTTATCTTTTACTGCTGTATTTTGTAAGCCATAACAGGAGATCCTCATAGACCTTCTCGCGATCTGTTTCATTTAATATTTCATGACGATCATTTTCATAAAGTTTTACCGAAATATTTTTCATTCCTACAGCTTTTAAACTGTTTGCCGCAGCAAGTACTCCTTTGGAAAAATCACCTACAGGATCCTCTTTTCCGGAGACAAAAAACACAGGAAGGTCCTTGGGAATACGTTTTAACAGTTTCTTCTTATGTAAAGAAGAAATTCCGGAAAACATATGGTAATAGGCATTTAAAGTAAAGGTAAAATTACACCGCGGTTCAGCTACATATTCATCCACCTTAGTCACATCTTTGGAAAGCCAATCCTTGTCTGTTCGGGCCGGTTGGAATTTTTTATTATAGCTGCCAAAGGCCATATTATTAACAAAGGTACAGCGATATTTCCATCCTTTAAAAAGAGCAATAAGACGGCACAGCAGCATTCCTGAAACTACAAGAAAAGGAGGCTGAAAGCCTGTTCCCATAATAATGGCCCCTTGGAGCATATCTCCGTGGGAACATAAATATTGTCTGGCATAAAAGGAACCCATACTGTGTCCCAGAAGAAAATAAGGAACATGGGGATATTCTTTTTGGGTGATAAGCATTAGCTGATGGATATCTTCAAGTAATACTTTATTTCCTTTTTTTTCGCAAAAATAACCCCATTCTTCGGGAGAATTAACTGAGGCTCCATGACCAAGATGATCGTGACCGGTAACAAGAAATCCATAAGAAGTAAGATAATTTGCAAATTCTTCATATCGTTCTATATACTCTATCATGCCATGGGTAATTTGAAGAATTCCTTTAACAGGACCGTCAGGAATATAGGAAAGGGCATGAATGGATGTGGTTTTACAGGCAGAAGGAAAGGAAAACTCTTTTTTTATACTCATGATTATATCACCTCCATATAGTTATAGTAAAAATATCCCACCGGCAATGTCAAGTATTGTTTTATTAGGATATGGAGTGGGGATAACTGCATGATTACTCAATGGAAATTAAAAAGGAGCAATACAGAGAGACTCTGTATTGCTCTAATGATTCTTATCAAAGCTACTAGTGCAACGGTTTTAAATTAACTACACCATATCACATGCCTATTTTCCTGATAGCAAAGATTCAAAAAGCCTCAGCGTAGCCCGCTACGCCTACATTTTTTGAACTTCACTCTCAGAAAAATATTCTATGTGAATGG
>JAFXGR010000160.1 GCA_017520155.1 Lachnospiraceae bacterium | reverse complement strand
TTTATGTTCTTCTCCAGACCATAAGATACAATGGCCTTTGCCAGGGGATGTTCTGATTTTATTTCCAGGCTATAGGCGGTATAAATCAATTCTTCCCGGGATACGCCTTCCATGGGAAGAATATCCGTTACCTTGGGTTCCCCTTTCGTAATGGTTCCGGTCTTATCGAGGGCTATAATTTTTATCCCTCCTGTCTCTTCCAAGGCCTGTGCTGTTTTAAACAAAATCCCGTTTTTTGCTCCTACACCATTTCCTACCATAATAGCAACCGGTGTGGCAAGTCCCAAAGCACAGGGACAGCTGATTACCAATACCGAAATTCCTCTTGCCAGTGCAAAGCCAGCCTCTTGCCCTGCAATCAGCCATACAATCGTTGTAATCAAGGCTATTACCATCACAACAGGGACAAAAATTCCCGATACCCGATCTGCAATTTTGGCAATAGGTGCTTTAGTAGCTGCCACATCACTCATCATGGTAATAATCTGTGCCAAAGTAGTGTCTTCTCCTACCTTAGTTGCTTCACAGGTAAAAAAGCCTGCCTGATTAATAGTTCCTGCATAAACCGGATCTCCCTCTTTTTTATCCACAGGAATACTCTCTCCGGTAAGACTTGACTCATCAATGGCGCCATAGCCTTCCTGAATCATCCCATCTACGGGAATTCCCTCTCCCGGCCTTACAACAAACAGATTTCCTTTCTTTAGCTGAGATACGGGTATTATTTCTTCTTCATACCCTTTGGCTTTCGTATCAGGATCCGTACTTTTACCTGTTCCCTCTTCCCCCTCTTTTTCCACAAGAATAGTAGCTGTCTTAGGTGCCAGATTCAGTAATCCTTTTAAGGCATCTGTTGTTTTTCCCTTGGCTCTTGCCTCCAGCATCTTTCCTACCGTAATCAGGGTAACAATCATCGCTGCAGACTCAAAATAAAATTCATGAAGATAATGATGCGCTTCCATCATCTTTCCCTGAATTATCTGATCGGTCATGGCAAAAAGAGCATAGATGCTATAGATCATGGAAGCTCCTGCTCCCAGAGCTACCAAAGTATCCATATTGGGAGAACGATTCCATAATCCCCTGATTCCACTGATAAAAAATTTCTGATTTATGATTAAAATCATGGTTGTGATTATCAGCTGCAGTAAACCCATAGCAACAGGATTTCTTGTAAAATAATCGGGACCAGGCCAGTTCCACATTACCACTCCCATGGAAAAATACATTAAAATACACATCAAGATCAAGGAAGACCATAATCTTTTTTTCAACCCCGGTGTTTCCTTATCCTTTAAGGCCTCTTCCAGGGAATTCCCGGTTTCCCCTCTCCCTTTTTCTTCCTGTTGTGTTCCAATTCCATAGCCGGCTTTTTCTACTGCAGCTATCACTTCACTGTCCGATACTTCCCCTTCCACACTCATGGTGTTTGTTAATAAACTGACAGAACAGCCTGTTACGCCGGATAGTTCTCCTACGGCTTTTTCTACTCTTGCACTACAGGCAGCACAGCTCATTCCAGTTACTTCATATTTTTTCACTTCTACCTCCTTTTTTCTCTGTCATTTGTCTCTCATGCTCCTTATTTCATCATTTTTTGTAATATGGCAAGCAACTCTTCTATGGTTTCTTCCTTCCCTTCTTTTATTTCACTGATGACACATGTTTTTATATGATTTTCCAATAGGACTTTACTAAAGCTGTCCAATGCAGCCTTTACTGCCAATACCTGAGTAAGTATATCTGTACAATAGGCTTCTTTTTCTACCATTCCACGAATTCCCCGTATCTGTCCTTCCACCCGGTTTAACCGTTTTATCAGATCCCGGTATTCTTTTTCTTCTCTATGTTTTGTTTTACAGCAATCCATACAATCCCCCTTTACTATAACATATACCCCAGTGGGGTATATGTCAAGGTTTTCTTCAGTAACTGGTAATTATCTTGAAATAAAAATCCCTTCATTCCCACACCCACAGCTGCCTCTACATTTTCCTTCAAATCATCAATAAATAAGCATTCATCCGGTTTTAGTCCATAGGTATAGGTTACATATTGATATATCATTGGATTGGGTTTTATCATTTTCACATCCGATGATACTACCACACCATGAAATAAATTCAAATCATAGAAGCGGGGAAAGTAATGATAAAAGCGGTTACAGGCATTGGATAACACAAAGCAGCCATACCCCTCTTCCCTTTTTCTTATTACAAATTCCTTGGCCCCCGATACTTCTTCCATACACATATCCCAGTTTTCCACAATAAGCTTTAACAATTGATGCATTTCTTTTGGTACTCTATTTTTTACAAAATCGTAACGCTGACCATTGGTGATAAGTCCCTCATCTGCCATGACCCACTCCGGACCTTGAAATAATTCCCTATAGATTATCTCTTTCTCTTCCTGTGTTTTACAAAAATGATGTAAAGATACCCAGGGATCAAAACGCAGCAATACATTTCCCATATCAAAAATAATATTTTTAATTTTATCCATAATTTTATCCTCACTTTCTAAACTGAGCTGCCCCACAAATGAGCAGCTCTTACTATTTCTTTGTGAAGGATATATAATTCATAAAGAGGGTATCTGAAAACGTCGGTCCTTATGTCCTGTATTTTAGGACATTAGTACCGTTTAGTTTTCAGTTAAACGAAAGTATCCCGATGTTGAATTGTATATCCTGCACAAGCACCCATAAGGTAATTGCCCATTTGCCGGGCAGCTTATAGGTTTATTTTCTTACTTGACACTTTTCCTAAAAACGCTTACACTTTTAGTAGAATAATTCAATATATAGTATACATAAAGTCTGATATTTTTTCTTCTATTATTTATTTTTTCAGGCTTTAAATTTTAAGAAAGAAGGGATTTGTTATGCCTGAGATGTTTTTATTACTAGGTGGCGGTTTGTTAATTATTATTTTTGCCGTAGTTGTTTCTGTGGTTTCCTCTGTTGTTTCTGCCGTTGCTGCTGATTCCGACCAATCTGTAGATTAGATGTTAAGAAGTCCTCCCTAAGGGGGCTTCTTTTGTTTCTATTCACATAAGCTGTGAATTATAGCCTTCTTTTCTTGAATGGGCATAAAAAATCCTGTACAGAAGGGAACTTATATACGTTACCTTAACAGTTAACTCCGCCAGGCACCCTTGCGGCACATAGGAGATTCTTCTTATGGCTGCTGCATTCCTGCCCTGACCAGATTCGTAGATTCCTATTGCGCAAGACCCAAACTTCATTGCCACTTATTAAGGGCGGCTATATAAGCTCCATCCCATACAGGATGTGGTTGCTTTTATTATGCTAAATCAGTATAGCCTTTGCTCTCTCTTTTGTCAAGGTTTCTCCCACCTTTTCTTTCTCTTCCTGTTGCTCCAAAGCAGCTAGTGCAACGGTTTTAAATTAACTACACCATATCACATGCCTATTTTCCTGATAGCAAAGATTCAAAAAGCCTCAGCGTAGCCCGCTACGCCTACATTTTTTGAACTTCACTCTCAGAAAAATATTCTATGTGAATGGT
>JAFXGR010000014.1 GCA_017520155.1 Lachnospiraceae bacterium | reverse complement strand
CTTAATCACAAAAACAACAAATGCAATTATTATTTTGCCGAAGGATCATTCTCTTCCTATGAGGATGGTAAAAAATTTGGCAGTGGAGCGTAACCGTGCTGCATCCATATGCTGCCAGTGCAGGGCTTGTACTGATTTATGCTCCAGGCATATGCTGGGACATCCCATTGAACCTCATTTGGTCATGAGAGGTGTGGCAAACCGTGACATTTCAAATTTAACCCCTTATCTTAATTCCGCATACTGCAGTGGATGCGGAATCTGCGAAGAATATGCCTGTCCCCAGGGATTGTCTCCAAGGTCAATTATCCAGGAGTTTAAAGCAGGACTTCGCAGTGCTGGAATCAAGGTGGAGAAAATCCAACCGGCACCGGTGGAAGTAGATAAAGATTACAAGAAGCTGCCGGTACATCGTCTTATGGCAAGACTGGGACTTTTGCCCTATAATGTGGCAGCACCATTTGAAGAAGATGAGCATGTGGTGAAAAAAGTAAAAATTCCCATGAGTCAGCATATAGGAGCACCGGCAGTACCTATAGTGGTAAAGGGAGAAAAGGTAGAAAAGGGGCAAAAAATTGCAGAAGCAAAGGATGGTCTAAGTGTACCTGTTCATAGCTCTATCTCCGGTATGGTGCAAAAGGTAAATGAACGGGAAATTGTAATTGAAGGATAAGGGAAAAGGAAGGACTCAATTATGGCGAAAGCAATTGGAATGGTGGAGCTGACAACAGTATCCACCGGATTCAAAACAGCAGATGATATGGCAAAAGCAGCGGATATAGAAATTCTGCAGGCAGAGGTTACCTGTCCCGGAAAATTTGTAATTTTAGTTACCGGAGAATTAAGTGCAGTCCAAGCTTCTGTAGATGCGGTTAAGTATAGATATGCAGATAAAATCATGGATACCTTTGTATTAGGTAATCCTCATGAGTCTATTTTCCCGGCAATTTACGGAACGGTTCACCGAGACAAGATTGATGCCTTGGGAGTACTGGAAACATATGATGTGTCTGCACTGATTGTTGCAGCAGATCATGCAGCAAAAACAGCCATTGTAGATTTATTGGAGTTACGTCTGGCCAAGGGAATGTGCGGAAAGAGTTATATGACATTAACAGGAAGCGTATCTGCAGTTCAGGCAGCCATAGACAGAGCAAAGGCAGAAGCGGGAGACAGGGGAATGTTCCTCGACAGTACAGTAATTGCTCGGCCATCGGATAAATTGATGAAATATATTATGTAGGAAAAAGGCTGTTCTGGTAACAGCCTTTTTTCAAAAGAAAAATTGTGGAGACTGAAAAATGCTTGCAGCAGAACGTAGAAAGATTATCCTGGAAAAAGTTCATGAAGAAAAGAAAGTTATTGTAAGTGAACTAAGCAAAGAATTTGATGTATCGGAGGAAACCATCCGCCGTGATTTGGAAAAACTGGCAGATGAAGGCCATATAATTAAAAGCTATGGCGGTGCTGTAATTAATGAAATCGGCAGCATAGATCTTCCCTTTAATGTAAGATGGAAATCCAATGCAGGAGGAAAGCAAAAGATTGCAGACCTGGTAAGCAATGAGATTAAAGATGGAGATCATATATTTTTAGATGCATCAACTACTGCTGTTTTTATTGCAAAAAATATAAAACAAAAAAAGAATCTTACGGTAATTACCAATTCAATAGAACTCCTGTTGGAGCTTTCTGATGTAGAACAATGGAATGTAATTGCTACGGGAGGTACTCTGAAGGGAGATTCCATGTCCTTGGTGGGAAAAAGAGCCTGCGATAGTATAGAGAATTATAACGGAGATAAGGTTTTTTTATCATGCAAAGGAATCCATATAGAAAAAGGAGTGACAGAAGGCAACGATGAAACGGCAGCCACAAAGCAGTCCATGATTAATTCCTCAGCTAAAGTATATTTAACTATAGATTCTTCAAAATTTGATAAAACAGCTTTTTCCAGAATATGCAGCTTAAAGAAAATAGATGTAATTATTACAGATAAAAAGCCGGATACAAAATGGCTGGAACTATTCCGTAACCTGCATATTGAATGTAAATATCCTAAAATAGTATAGAGCTTATTCTTAGAAACATAGATAGAAATGGTGTAAAGATTAGGAGAAAAGAAGGGAGTACGTAATGAAAGGTTATGATAAAAGAAAGATAAATAAATCAGAGAGAATTTCAACTCTGGTAAAGGATTTATATGAAAAAATGCCTGAGATAGAGGCCTCCAGAGCAGAACTTTTAACACAATCTTATGAGAAAACGGAAGGTGAGGCTGTAATAACAAGAAAAGCAAAGGCCTTTTATCATATTTTAAAGTATCTTCCTATTCGTATCCGTAATCAAGAGCTAATTGTAGGAAGTACTACCATTGCTCCCCGAGGCTGCCAAACTTATCCGGAATTTTCTTATACCTGGCTGGAAGAAGAATTTGATACGGTAGAAACAAGAAGCGCAGACCCTTTTTTCATTTCTGAGGATACAAAAAAAAGATTAAAGAAAGCCAATGAATATTGGAAAGGAAAAACCACCAGTGAGCTGGCAACCTCCTATATGGCAGAGGAGACCTTGCGCGCCATGAAACATAACTTTTTTACCCCCGGTAATTACTTTTATAATGGAGTGGGACATGTTACCGTGCAGTATGAAGAAGTTTTAAGAATTGGTTTGGAAGGAATTAAAGAGAGAGCAGCAAAGGAATTAGAAGGCTGCAAGGTATATGACCCGGATTATGGGACAAAAAGAAGATTTTTAGAAGGGGTTATTCTCTCATGTGAAGGAGTAATTCAGTATGCCCGCCGTTATGGAGCCTTGGCAAAAGCTATGGCAGGACGGGAAAAGGATAGTAGGCGGAAAAAGGAACTGCTGCGAATTTCTCAAATATGTGAGCGGGTACCTGCTTATCCGGCAGAAAGCTTTTATGAGGCTTGTCAAAGCTTTTGGTTTATTCAGCAGGTTTTACAGATTGAATCCAGTGGTCATTCCATTTCCCCGGGAAGATTTGACCAGTATATGTATCCTTATTATGAAAAAGATTTAAAAGAAGGAAAAATCACCCCGGAATTTGCACAGGAATTAATTGATTGTCTGTGGGTGAAGTTAAATGATTTAAATAAATGCAGAGATGCAGCAAGTGCCGAGGGATTTGCAGGATATTCTCTTTTTCAGAATCTGATTGTAGGGGGACAGACAAAAGAGGGAAGGGATGCAACAAATGATCTTTCCTTCATGTGTATTACGGCTTCAGAGCATGTGTTTTTACCTATGCCTTCATTGTCTATTCGTGTATGGCATGGTTCCAATCAGGATTTGCTTATTCGAGCGGCAGAACTTACAAGAACAGGAATCGGACTTCCTGCTTATTACAATGATGAAGTGATAATTCCGGCCCTTATGCATCGGGGAGCCACCTTGGAGGAGGCAAGAAATTACAATATCATTGGTTGTGTGGAGCCTCAGGTTCCGGGAAAAACAGACGGATGGCATGATGCAGCCTTCTTTAATATGTGCAGACCGCTGGAAATGGTATTTTCCAATGGATATGACAAAGGAGAGATTGCCAGTATTCAGACCGGAGATGTGGAAAGTTTTAAAACCTTTGAGGAGTTTTTAGAGGCCTACAAAAAGCAAATGGAATACAACATCGAATTAATGGTGAATGGAGATAATGCTATTGATATGGCTCATGCTGCGCTGGCCCCCCTTCCTTTCGAATCCTGTTTGGTGGATGATTGTATTAAAAGAGGAATCAGTGCTCAAGAGGGAGGGGCAGTTTATAATTTTACCGGACCACAGGGGTTTGGAATTGCTAATGTGGCAGATTCTCTTTATACCGTAAAAAAATTAGTATTTGAAGAAAAGAAAATCTCTATGGGAGAATTAAAGGCTGCTTTGGAAATGAACTTTGGAAAGGGATTTGGTAAGGAAAAAGCTTTGGAAGTGGCTCTTCAAGTGGCCAGGGAAGTAGAAAAAGAAGGAAAAGAGGTAACAAAGGATTTAATTTCTAAAGTAATTGGTCAAGTATTGGAGTACGAATTACCGGAAGAACAAAAGAACCGTTACCGGGAAATTCATGAAATGATTCTAGCCCTTCCCAAATATGGAAATGATGTGGATGAAGTAGATGAGATTGCCAGAGAGGCAGCCTATCTCTATACCCGTCCTTTAGAAAAATATGAGAATCCTAGAGGAGGAAAATATCAGGCAGGCTTATATCCCGTATCTGCCAACGTTCCTTTGGGAGCACAGACCGGTGCCACACCGGATGGAAGGCTTGCCTATACACCGGTAGCAGACGGGGTGGGTCCCACCTCAGGCTTTGATGTCAGCGGACCTACCGCTTCTTGTAATTCGGTGGCAAAATTAGATCATGCCATTGCCAGTAACGGCACTTTATTTAATATGAAAATGCATCCCACAGCAATGGCAGGAGAAAAAGGATTGGAAAATTTTGTTTCTTTAATCAGGGGATATTTTGATCAGCAAGGGATGCATATGCAGTTTAATGTAGTAGACAGAGCCACTTTATTGGATGCACAAAAGCATCCGGAAAAATATAGTGGGCTAATTGTAAGAGTTGCAGGCTATTCTGCTTTATTTACCACATTGTCAAAATCCCTTCAGGATGATATTATAAAAAGAACTGAGCAGGCAGCCGTAAGGTAACAGCAGGCTTTAGGAGGAAAAATGGAAGAGTATTTGAACGTATCAGGAAGAATATTTGATATTCAAAGATATTCTATTCATGATGGCCCGGGAATAAGGACTATCGTATTTTTAAAAGGATGTGCGCTCAGATGTAAATGGTGCTGTAATCCGGAATCTCAATCCTTTGAGATAGAAACTATGGTAATTAACGGAAAACCCAAGATTATGGGAAAGGATGTTACCGTAGAAGAAGTAATGGAAACGGTAAAAAAAGACCTGCCTTATTACAGAAGATCTCAGGGAGGAATTACTCTTTCCGGGGGAGAATGTACCTTGCAGCCTGAATTTTCAAAAGGCCTTCTTAAAGCATCCAAGGAAATGGGAATTTCTACAGCCATTGAAAGTACAGCCTATGCTGATTATGAGAAGATAGAGAAATTATTACCTTATCTTGATTATTATTTAATGGATATTAAGCATATAAATGCAAAAAAGCATAAAGAATATACCGGTCAGGATAATAAAAGAATACTGGAAAATGCAAAACGAATTGCAGAAAGCGGGGAAACAGAACTGATTATCAGAGTTCCTGTGGTACCGGGGTTTAATGACACAAAAGAGGAACTTTTGGAAATTGCTTATTTTGCCCAAAAATTAAGGGGAGTAAGAGAACTTCATTTGCTGCCCTACCATGCTTACGGAAAAGGAAAATATGAGGGATTAAATAGAGAATATCCCATGGGAGAGGTGAAAACACCTGAACCGGAAAAGATGAAATTATTTAAGGAAGTGATAGAAGAAAAAACCTCCATGCGCTGTCAGCTGGGAGGATAAAGAATTTAATCCTTAAGAAACGATAGCCTCGTCAGCTTGACGAGGCTATTTGTTATATTTTTATTCTTTATCATTAAGAAGTTTTTCCACACTGGAAAGTTTTACACAAAGAACAAATACTTTAGCGGCTTCTTCCATCTCTTCTACGGAAGGGAAGGTGGGAGCAATACGGATATTGGAATCCTCAGGATCCTTTCCATAAGGGAAGGTAGCACCGGCACCGGTAAGAATTACTCCTAAAGCTTTACATTTGGCTACAATATCCTTAGCACAGCCGGGAAGAGCATTAAAGGAAATAAAGTATCCTCCTCTGGGTTTAATCCAGCTGCCGATTTCTAAACCGGAAAGCTCCTTATCCAGTGTATTTAAAACGGCTTCAAACTTAGGCCGCAGTAATTGAGCATGCTTCTTCATATGTTCATTTAAACCATTCATATCTTTAAAGAATCTGGCATGACGAAGCTGATTAATTTTGTCATGGCCGATAGTCTGTACTGTCATATGGCTTAGAATAAAATCAATATTTGTTAAAGAAGAGGCAATGGCAGAAACTCCGGAACCGGGGAAGCTGATCTTGGAAGTAGAAAAGAAGATATACACCATATCAGGATTTCCGGCTTTTTCACATTCCTCTAAAATATTCAAAATCTCATCCTGTGTTTCTTCATACAGATGATGAATGCAATAGGCATTGTCCCAATAAATACGGAAATCTTCTGCCGCAGGCTTCAAATTGGCAAAACGTTTTACCACCTCATCGGAATAAGAAATTCCGGTAGGATTGGAGTATTTGGGAACACACCAGATACCTTTTACTGCAGGATCATTGTTTACATACTGTTCTACAAGATCCATATCAGGGCCGTCCTCATAAAGAGGAATATTAATCATTTCTATGCCGAAGTTTCCGTAATTTTAAAATGTCGGTCATAGCCGGGAACAGGACATAAAAATTTTACCTTTTCTAATTTATACCAGGGCTCAGAGCCGTTTACTCCATGAGTGAAGGAACGAGAAACAGTATCATACATAATATTTAGACTAGAGTTGCCGCAAACAAGAACATTATCTTTTTTTACATCCATCATGGCAGCCATTAAATGACGAATTTCTCCAATACCGTCTAAATCACCATAATTACGGGTATCATTTCCCAGTACAGTTCTCATATCCGAAGCGCTATTAATAATATCCAGCATGGGTACACAAAGATCAAGCTGGGTAAATCCCGGTTTTCCCCTGGCCATATTCAGTTTAAGGCCCTTTGCCTCCATGGCCTTATATTCTTCTTCTAAAGCTGCTTTTACTGTTAAAAGTTCATTTTTGGTAAGTTCTTTGTATGGTTTCATATTTTCCTTCACATCCTTTATTTTGATTTTGTATTGTGGTATATTTGTATACAATACCACTATTAGTATCTATATTACCGAAAAAATTCCGGTTTGGCAATTACTATTTTTAATAATGATTATGTTGTCAGGGCCAAAAGCCCATTGAAAGTTTTGATATGTGCAGAATAGACAAATCAACATCGGGACATTTTCGTTTAACTACCCTGAAAATACTTCACTGGAGTATTTTCAGGACACTCAGGCGAAACATAGCGGTACTAATGCCCCAAAATACATGGTATAAGGACCGGCGTTTTTAGATAGCCTCTTTATGATTTGTCTATTCTGCCACAAGTAAGATTATTGAATTGAGCTTTTATCCCTGACATCATGATGATAGAGCTATCAAAAAATAGGAAAGTTATTGTTATTAGTGAAACAAAATAATATAATATGAGATAGGAAGGGGAGAAGGGTAATTTACAGGAAGCCTGTACAGTAGTATAGGCTTTTTATCTTAAAGAAGGTTGAGTATTTAATTGCTTGCTTTAAAAACGGAAGGGAGAAAACACTAATGAAGAAGAAAAAAAGAAGAATAGTTAATTTATGTCTGTTATCCATGGTACTATGTTTCCTTGTGGGATGGTCAGGGATAAAGGCAGAGGCATCGGGAAGAACAGTGGACATCCTTTCCTGTGGAATTGAAGCAGATCAGGTAGTTTGCCGTATTAAGACAACCCAGATTCCTGCCGGAGAAGATGGACTTTATTATCTTTATGCCAATGAGGTATTTCAGGACGGACCGACAGGTACTGTTGTGGCAACAATCCCCTTAGGTGTACAGGGAGAGTTTCGTTTTCCTTTGCAGTATAATACCCCACAGTCTAATCTTAGTAAAAAGTTTTTAGTAGCCATAAAGCAGGGAGGACAGATGGTACAGGTTAGTAATGAGCATTACATTACTAATCCGGAAGCAGTGGCGGCCTATACCAGTGTGCCTATGGCAGCAGGGATTAAGGGGATTTTAGGAGATGGTAATTTAAATAACGGAGAGCTGCAGGAGTTAGGCGTACAGCAGGTAATTTATAACCTAGTACTGGATCAATTGGTGGCAGGAGAAGGTACACCGGGTGCTGTTGCCTTTGGGTATAATGGACAGACATATTATTTTAATAGCTCCATGGTCAGTGCCTATGATGCTACCATTAAGTATTTGAATCAGATTGGGATAAAAGTTACCATGGTGCTACTGAATACCGGCACAGGAGAATATGGAAAGCATTTAGTACATCCAAAAGCAGTAGGAGGAAGCTGTCCCGGTTATGCTTTGAATGTGGAAAATAGTACGGCAGTAAATCATTTGAAGGCTATTGCGGCCTTTTTGGGACAAAGATATTCCGGTAAGACAGGAAATGGGCAGGTGGATAATTGGATTTTGGGAAATGAGGTAAATGCCCGTACATCCTGGTGGTATACTAATTCTTCTTCTTTGGAATATAATGTGAGTATTTATGTAAAAGCCTTTCGTATTTTTTACAATGAGTTAAAGGGCATGAATGGAAATGTAAGGCTGTATAATTCTTTGGATCAGGAGTGGAACAGAAAATCAAATCCCGGAAGCTTTTTATCTAAGGATTATCTGGACCGATTTAATTATTATATGAGAAGAGAAGGAAATATTGATTGGGGACTTTCCTTCCACCCTTATAATTCTCCATTATATGATGCTTATGCCTGGAATGGACCTTCCATGTGGGTAAAAAATAGTATAAAAACTCCCTATATTACTATGCAGAATCTGGATATTTTGATTGAATACATGAAAAAGCCGGAATTATTAAATCCTGCAGGACAGGTAAGAAGTATTTCTCTGGCAGAAATTGGCTATACCTCCAGCTTTGGCAATGAGGCACAGGAGGCCTCCATAGCTTACGGTTATTTAAAAGCCGCCTCCCACCCGGAAGTAGATGCCTTTATGCTGTTTAGGCGAATGGATGATCCTGAGGAAATGAAAAGTTTTTTGGCTATGGGACTGACAGAGGTGAATGGAGTCAGAAAACCTTCCTATGAAATGTATAAAAATCTGGGTTCTGGCAATGAAGCAGCAGCAAAGGCCAGAGCATCACAGATTATGGGAATGAATATTGAGGAAATGATACAAAATAAGATTATGTGGACCAGAGAAGGAAGCGGAGTGATCGCTATTCCGTAAAATAAAAAGTAATTATCTTATAGACAATAATGATGAGGAAATAATAGTTCTTAAAGAGAGAGGCAAAAGATGAGAAAGACACTAATTGTAATCGATATGCAAAAGGATTTTATTGACGGTTCCTTAGGGACAAAGGAAGCAGTGTCTATTGTGGATAAGGTGAAAGAGAAAATTAAGCAATATAAAGAGAACGGAGAACAGATTATTTATACCAGAGCAGGAGTAACCCAGGAAAGTCATAAGGCGGCTCTTTTGATCATGAAAATGTGTCAGATTGAAATTAGAGGAGAAGAATAAAATTATGTATGTGTTTGATGCAAAAAAAAATAAAGAGGAATGTGCAGGCTGGTTAAGAAGTTGGTTTGAAGAAAACGGAAAGGATTGTAATGCAGTACTGGGAATTTCCGGGGGAAAGGACAGCTCTGTAGCAGCTGCTCTTTGTGTGGAGGCACTGGGAAAGGAACGAGTAATCGGTGTTTTGATGCCCTGTGGTGAGCAGGAAGATATTGACATGGCAAGAAAGCTGGTAGAACATTTAGGAATAGAAAGCTTTGAAATCAATATTAAAGATGCAGTAGATGGTGTGGTAAAACAAATGGAAGGTATTGAGATTACAAAGCAGACAAGAACAAATCTTCCTGCCAGAATTCGTATGGCGACCCTTTATGCTGTAAGTCAGAGTAAAAATGGAAGAGTAATTAATACCTGTAATCTTTCTGAAGATTGGGTAGGATATTCCACAAGATATGGAGATGCAGCAGGAGATGTAAGTCCTCTCTCACATTTTACGGTAAAAGAAGTAAAGGAAATCGGAAGACAGCTGGGATTGCCTGAAGATTTGATAGAAAAGGTTCCCATTGACGGATTAAGCGGAAAATCTGATGAGGAAAATTTAGGATTTACTTATGAAGCATTAGATCGTTATATCAGAGAAGGAATTTGTGAAAAAGAGCTGCAAGAAAGAATCGATGAGATTCATAAGAGAAATCTGTTTAAGTTAGAATTGATGCCCTCTTTCATCAATGATCTTCCGGTGAAGGCTAATTAGCAACAAAGCAGTAATTTTGAAGAAAAAAATTATGAGGTAAAGGCAGTTTATCTTTTACTGCAAAAAAGAAAAAGCTAGAAAAGGATATAGAAAATGAAGCAATATTTACAGGAGAAGAAAGAAAAGATACTTTTTGACGGAGCCTTTGGTACCTATTATGCTTCCCTTTTTGATACAAAGGAGCTACCGGAGCTGGCTAATGAGTTGTATCCAGAAAGAGTTCTTCAGGTTCATAAAGAATATATGGAGGCAGGAGCACAGATTATTCGAAGCAATACCTTTGCAAGTAATACAGCTACGTTATCACAAGGCTGGCAAAGAGTAGAGGATAATCTGAGAAAGGGATTCAGACTGGCGAAGGAAGCAGCAGAAACGACAGAGGTTTTAGTAGCAGCAGATATAGGCCCCATTCCTTATGACACTTTGGAAGAGAAAAACTATGTTAGTGAAGAATATAAGAAAATCAGTAAGGTGTTTTTAGAAGAAGGAGCTAAGATTATTGTTTTTGAAACCATGTCAGATTTAGAAGACATAAGGGAAGCCATAGAATTTATTTCAGATCAGGCTTATATTATTGTACAGTTTTGTATGAATCAGTTTGGCTATAGTTATATGGGACTTCGGGGAAAAAAATTGATGGAGCAGGCACAAAAAATCCCAGGTATAGATGCTATTGGGTTTAACTGCGGCATTGGTCCCGGGCATATGATAAAATTGATTGGAGAAATAGCACCTTTTGAAAATAAAAAGTTAATATTATTACCTAATGCAGGTTATCCTCAAAGCTTCCAAAACCGTTTGCAGTTTGAAGATAATAATATAGATTATTATGTAGAGAAGCTTTGTGAAATGGCAGAGCTGGGAGCAGATTTTGTAGGAGGTTGTTGCGGGACAACTCCGGAATACATTAAAAGAATAAAAGAAAGGCTGAATACACAGACAGCAGATAAAGGTACTATAGTAAAGATAAAACATTCTGTTTGTAAGAAAAAGGAAGAGAACGCTTTTTTTGCAGGAAAAGGGGGAAAAAAATTAATTGCTGTAGAATTAGCACCTCCTCTTTCTGTTGATGATGAAAAGCTCATGGATGCAGCTCACTTATTGAAAAAAAGCCGGGTAGATGTACTCACCTTTCCAGATTCTCCTTCAGGAAGAACTAGAGTAGATTCTGTGCTGATGGCAGGAAAGGTAAGTAAGGAGACGGGAATACCTGTAATGCCCCACATTTGCTGCAGAGATAAAAATGCTATTGCCATTCGCTCCTTAATGTTGGGAGCTCATATTAATGGAATTAGAAATTTTCTGGTGATTACCGGAGATCCCATTCCTTCTGTAGCAAGAAGCAGCATAAAAAGTGTATTTAACTTTGATTCTACAGGACTGATGCGATTAATTAAGGAGATGAATGAGGAGCAGCTGGAACATAGTCCCATGTGTTTTGGAGGCTGCATTAATCAGGGCAGAAGAAATCTGGATTTGGAAATTGGACGTGTAAAAAAGAAAATGGAAGCAGGAGCTGTATTTTTTATGACCCAGCCTGTTTCCACTAAGGAAAGCGCAGACCGTGTTCGAAAAATTAAGGAGGAAACGGGAGCCAGAATTCTTTGTGGAATTATGCCCTTTGTCAGTTTGAAAAATGCCACCTTTATGAAAAATGAAATGACGGGAATTGAGGTAACACAGGAAGTACTGAATCGTTATCGTCCGGAGATGACAAAGGAAGAGGGAGAAGAAGCAGGAATCCTTCTGGCAAAAGAAATGATGGCCTTAATGGATGATTTTGCAGACGGCTATTATTTTTCCTTCCCCTTTAATCGGGTCCATATGTTAGAGAAAATTCTATAAAAATAGACGTAACTATTCACAGCCATACTGGAAAATCCTTCGGATTTTCTCCTTGTGGCTTCTCGCCAAATGAATTTATCAGGAAAACTGTTCTCGAATACAAGCATTCACCACAGTTTTTCTATAAATTCGGTTGGTTCTGAATAGTTGCAAGTATACACCCCTTGGGGAAACTTTCATATACTGAAAAAGGAATGAAAGTTTCAAGGGGTGTTTTTTATTTTTCAGTATCAATATAGTATCATTGGACCGGAACTTCGGCAGGCAATTTTATTGCAGGAGTTGATCAAGGAAGAAAGCTGTATTTTTTATGATGTAAAAAAGGAGAAAGAGGAGTATTTTCTCGTAGAAGATAAGAGAACAAGGGCCAAAAGAGCAGAAGATTTTGAAGAAGCCGTAACAGGGGCACAAAATCTTTTATTTCCCATTCCTTTTTGCAAAGGAAATCGGATTAATTTATCGGAGACAAAGGAGGTAACACAGGAGGAGCTTTTGCAGCTGCTTTCTCCCGGACAAAAGCTATTTGCAGGAGTCATTGGCAAAGACTTTGTGGAAAAGGCTAAGGAAAAAGGCGTCATCTGCTATGACTATATGACAGAGGAGAGAATTGCTGTTTTTAATTCTATTGCCACAGCAGAGGGAACCATTGGGGAAATTCTTCACAGCTTTCCTTATAATCTTCATGGAACTCCTGTTTTAGTGTTAGGCTACGGAAGATGTGCCAAAACCCTAGTGAGAAAATTAAAAGCTTTGGATGCCAAGATTGCGGTTTATGCCAGAAGAAAGGACGCCTCTATGGAAGCCTATGCCCAGGGAGCAGAGCCCATAGAAAAGGGAGCTCTTTTACAGGAAATGAAGAAGTATCCCCTAGTGATCAATACCATACCGGAGAGAATTTTTAGAGGAGAGGAAATAAAACAGTTATCTTTAGGAACTATAATTTATGAAATTGCCTCTTATCCTTATTGTATGGATCCTAAGGAGGCAGAGGAATTTAGAGTGAAATTTCGAATTTGCTCAGGACTTCCCGGGAAATATTCCCCCCTATCTTCCGCCATAATGTTAAAAGAGTATATAACCGGTGAAATAATGGGAGAGGATTAGTGCTAAAGTTTAAGGTGAAATGATGACCTCTCTAAAAATAAACAGTGTAATAATAGAATCAAGAAAGGAAAGAACATGAAATTTAAGGATGTAAAAATAGGGGTGGCCTTTACCGGCTCCTTTTGTACCTTTAAAGAAGCTATAGATGTACTAAAGGACTTAAAGAAAGAGGGAGCAGAGCTTTATCCCATTCTTTCAAAAAATTCCCAGTGTACAGATACCCGATTTGGAAAAGCTGTTGATTTTCGAAAACAGATAGAACACATTGCAGAAAGAAAAGCCATGGACACCATTGAAGGGGCAGAGCCCATCGGTCCCTCCGGCTTTTTGGATCTGTTGATGATTTTACCTTGTACCGGAAACACCTTGGCAAAGCTGGCAGGAGCCATTACCGACGGACCCGTATTAATGGCGGCAAAGGCTCATCTAAGAAATGAAAAGCCGTTACTTTTGGCTGTTTCTACCAACGATGCTTTGGGAATGAATTTTAAAAATATCGGACTTTTAATGAACAGCAAACATGTTTATTTTGTTCCCTTTGGTCAGGATGCTCCCGGGAAAAAACCAAACTCTATGATTGCCCGGCTGGAATATGTAATTCCCGCGGCGGAGGCAGCCCTTAAGGGAAAACAGCTGCAGCCGGTAATCTGTGCACCAAAAACAGTGCAAGGTTAAGGTAGACCTACAAAAAAGGCAGTAATTTCTATCAGGAAGTTATGAGGCTGAAATATTACACAAAAAGTATAGTGACAGTGTCTGGAATAAAATTAAGGATTCATTGTATAAACTATAAGGGAAACAGAAAGAATTAAGAAGGAATAAAATAATAGAAAAGGGAAAAGTAATGTGTGGAATCAGCGGAATCTATCATGCCAAGGCAAGGATGAGAGAGAAGGAAGAGATTTATGAAAAAGCACTGAAGAAAATGAATAAGCGTATCCGACACAGAGGTCCTGACGAAGAAGGAATTTATTTGAGGGATCACTGTGGTCTGGCTCATGTACGACTTTCCATTTTGGATCTGAAAAAGGGGCAGCAACCTATGGTGGTACGTGTTGAAAATAAGGAGTATGCCATTGCATACAATGGAGAGATCTATAATATGAAGGAGCTGCAAAGGCAGATTCAGGCACAGGGCATGAAGCTTTCCACCAACTGCGATACAGAGGTGATTTTAAAAGGATATATCTTATGGGGGGAAGAAATTGCCAAAAAATTAAACGGTATTTTTGCCTTTGCCATCTGGGAAGAGGAAAAAAAGAAGCTGATTCTTTGCAGAGATCCTTTAGGAGTAAAGCCCTTATTTTACTATAGGAAAGAAGGACAGCTTTTGTTTTCTTCAGAAATTAAGAGTTTATTGTCCTACCATCCCAATTTGGCCAGATGTAATAAAAGAGGGTTGGGAGAATTATTGTCCCTTGGCCCTGCCCATACACCGGGAAGGACGGTGTATGAGGAAATCCGGGAAATTAAGCCGGGAAGAATCTGCAGTATGACAGAAGGAGAATTTAAAGAGCATAGGTATTGGCAGCTGGAAGGAAGAGAGCATAAAGAAAACAGAGAGCAGACCATAGAAAAGGTATCCTTTTTGGTGGAAGATGCAGTAAAAAAACAGATGCTTGCAGATATTCCTCTCTGTACCTTCCTTTCCGGAGGGCTGGACAGCAGTATTGTCAGTGCTATTGCAGCAAGGACAAAGAGGGAGGAAAAGCAGATTCTTACCACCTATTCTTTTGATTTTGTAGGAAATGAAGAGCATTTCCTGTCCAACAGCTTTCAGCCCTCAAGAGATGCCCCCTATGCCAAAGAAATGGCGGAATATCTGAGAAGTAATCATCAGGTGCTGTGGTGTGACAGTAAACAGCTGTATGAGTATCTTCTTCCTGCCATGAGGGCAAGGGATTATCCCTGTATGGCAGATGTGGAATCCTCTCTTTTTTATTTTTGTAAAAAGGTCAGTGAAAAGTTTAAGGTTACCTTAACGGGAGAATGTGCAGATGAGATTTTTGGCGGCTATCCCTGGTTTTATAAGCAGGAATTATTTGAGCGCAAGGCATTTCCATGGAGCTACGATATGGCCACTAGAAAACTGCTGTTAAAGGAGGAAATCCTTTCAGAAATCAATCTGGATGAATACAGCCACAAGGCCTATGAGGCTACCATCAAAGAAACACCAACCTTTTCGGGAGATTCCCCACAGGAGGCCAGAAGAAGAGAGCTGATGTATTTAAACCTTCGTTGGTTTATGGCTACTCTATTAGAACGAATGGATCGCACCAGCATGCACCATGGACTGGAAGCAAGAGTACCCTTTGCCGATATCCGAATTGTAGAATATCTCTACAATGTGCCCTGGGAGTTTAAATTTATGGATGGGATGGAAAAGGGGCTGCTTCGTTATGCAGCCAGAAAATGGCTTCCTGATTCTGTCTTATTTCGTAAAAAGAGTCCTTATCCCAAGACTTATGATCCGGCTTATGAAAGGCTCCTTCGAAAAGCTTTTGAGGAAATGTTGGAAAGAAAACAAGAGCCCATTCATCAGCTACTGGATGCCAAAAAGGCGAAGGAGCTGCTTGGTCAAAATCTGTCTTATACTGCACCCTGGTATGGGCAGCTTATGGCAGGTCCACAGCTGCTGGCTTATTACCTGCAGATGAATGGCTGGATGAAGGAATATGGAGTACGGATAATGTAGTTTATGAAAAGTTATGGAGTAACTTTTCATAAAAAGGCACAGAAGGTGCCGTCCATCTGATTATAGGGTTCGCGGAGCGGTTCCTATAATATAGTTTATGAAAAGTTATGGAGTAACTTTTCATAAAAAGGCACGTAATGTGCCGTGAATCTGATTATAGGAAAAGAGAAGGGAGTCATGGAAAAATACCGAGAAGATGAAAAAAGAATCTTGCGTTCTTTTTTTCTTATGATATAATGAAAGACAAAATTTTACAAAATCCGCTGTAGTGCAGGCGGATTTTTGTTATGTTTAAAGGAGTATTTTTATGTGGTTATTTTTTACACTTGCAACAACATTATTATGGGGAGTGGCAGAACTTTTTTACAAAAAAGGCTCCCACGAGGAGGAACGATATGGTCACCTGAGAGTATGTATTCTGGTAGGTGCAGTGATGGGAATTCATGCTATTGTGACTTTACTGACTTCTGACATTACTTATGATCCCAGAAATCTCATTGCCTATCTTCCTGTTTCCTTTTGTTATATTTTGTCTATGGCCTGTTCTTTCTTTGGCATCCGTTTTATTGAAGAATCTCTGGCGGATCCCATTGAAAATACAGCAGGTGCCATGTGCTCCCTTCTTTGTGTTATCTTTCTGGGAGAGCGCATTGCACCGGCAGTATGGGTAGCTATAGGAATTATGCTGGTGGGTATTCTTGGGGTAAGTTATACAGAGCATAAAGGAGAAGGAAATACAAGCAGAAGGCAACGACTTGGGAAACGTCTGGCTATTATTGCTTTTGCCATGCCCTTTTGCTATGCTTTCATTGATGCCCTGGGAAGCTTTCTTGATATTTTCTTCTTGGACATGAAAACAAGCCCTTTGATTGGAATTACCGAAGAAAATATTGAATTGGTGGCTAATATTTCTTATGAATTAACCTTTGCTATTTGCGGTCTTCTTTTATTCCTTTTCATGAAGTATAAAGGAGTAAAGTTCCAGTTATCAAAGCAAAAGGATAAAATGGCAGCAGCTGTTTGTGAAACTGCAGGACAGCTGACTTACGTTTATGCCATGAGCGGAAACGGAGCCATTGCCGCCCCTATTCTTTCCTGTGTCTGTGTGGTATCTTTATTATTATCAAGAATCTTTTTGAAGGAAAAATTAACTAAGAGACAGTATCTGTTTATTACCATTATTATTGCAGGTATTTTAATGCTTGCGGTATTGGAAGGAGAATAAGGACAGTACCTTTTGTTTTGAGGGGAGTAGGAGGTGAAGATGAAAAAGTTACATACCTATGTAAGAGAACATTGGCTGGGATATAGCTTTGCCATTCTTTGTATGGTGGGAGCCATTGTTCTTGATATGATTTATCCCATGATTACGCAAAGTATTGTAGATGATGTAATTTTGGAGGGAAAAATGAACCTGTTAACCAGACTGCTTTTGGGTATTGTTCTGGTGGGAGTAGGAAGAAGTATTTTGGGATATTTTAAGGAATTTACCTTTGACCGTCTTGCCTCTACAGTAGGTTCCAAGCTGAGAAAGGATTTGTTTTCTCATATCCAGACCCTGTCCATGAATTATTTTTCCAATACTAATACGGGAGAATTAATGGCCAGAGTAAAGGATGATGTGGACCGTATTTGGGATGTTTTTGGCTACGTGGGAATGCTTACAGTAGAGGTAATTATTCATGTATCCATTGTATTATATTGCATGTTTGAGCGAAACTGGAAGCTGGCCTTTTTGCCTCTTTTTACCATGACCCTCTGCGGTATTTTAGCTGTGATTATGGAAAAAAAGCTGGACCGGGTTTATGACGGCATCAGCGAAGAAAATGCAGTACTGACTACCGTGGCTCAGGAAAATCTGGCAGGAGTACGAACGGTAAAAGCCTTTGTACGGGAAAAATATGAAATTCAAAAATTCTTATCCCATAATCATCGATATTATGAATTAAATATTACCCAGTCAAAAATTTTGGCAAGATATTATCCTGTTTTTCAATTTATCGGAAAGGCTTTACCTATTGCCTCCACTATTTTGGGAGGGTTTTCGGTAATGAAAGGAGAAATGTCTCTGGGAGCTCTTGTTGCCTTTGTGGAGTATACCAGAAATTGTACCTGGCCCATGGAAATGGTGGGATGGCTGGGGAATGCTATTTCTCAGGCCTTTGCCTCACATAAAAAGTTAAAGGCTATTTATGCTGTGGAGCCGGAAATTAAAAATGAAGAAGACATAATTACCTTAGATCAGGTAAAGGGAGAAATTACCTTTGAGCAGGTCTCCTTTCAGATAGAAAAGAAAGAAATTTTAAAGGATATCAGCTTTTGTGTAAAGCCGGGAAAAACCTTAGGAATTATGGGAGCTACAGGCTCTGGAAAAACCTCTGTTATTAACCTTTTGCAGCGGTTTTATGAGGTGTCTGAAGGAAGAATCCTTTTGGAAGGTGTAGATATCCGTGAGCTGAGTCTTAAGCAGCTAAGAAGCAATATTGCGGTAGTGGCTCAGGATGTGTTTCTGTTTTCCGATAGTGTGGAGGAAAATATTAAACTGGGACAACGAAAGGAAATGAAGGAAGAAAAGATCAAAGAGGCAGCTTCTCTTGCCAAAGCCAGTGATTTTATTGAACGGCTGGAAAACTGTTACGAAACCGTAATCGGAGAACGGGGAGTAGGGCTGTCCGGGGGACAGAAGCAGAGAATCAGCATTGCCAGAGCCCTTTCCAAGAAAAGTCCTATTTTGATTCTGGATGACTCTACCTCTGCCTTGGATATGGAAACAGAGAAGGAAATTCAAAAGGCTCTGGAAAAAATTCGGGATACCACAAAGATGATTATTGCCCATCGAATTTCTGCCGTTCGTCATGCAGATGAAATTATTTATCTGGAGGAGGGACAGATTGCAGAACGGGGAACCCATGAACAATTGTTAGCAAAGAAGGGGCTCTATTATCAAACCTATGAAGCTCAGTATGGCAGCAGATTACAAGAAGAAAGGAGAGAGAAATGGCAGTAAATTCTTATCGTGAAGATGAAGTACTGGAAAACAGTGATAAAAAGAAGCACTTACTCCGTCTGCTTTCTTACCTGATGGAGTACAAAGGAAATATTTTTATGGTACTTCTTTGTATGGCCGTTACAGTGGGGATTTCTTTGGTAAATCCTTTGATTATTGAACGAGCTCTGGATGTGCATGTGGCTGCAAAGGATGTACTGGGATTAATGAAGCTGGGTATCTTTGCTTTGATGTTAAATCTTGTGTATGTTTTTATGGTAAGAATCAGGCTTCTTGTAATGGCAAAGGTTACCAATAAGATTTTACTGACCATACGACAGGATTTGTATGAGCATATCCAGACTCTTTCTTTTGCTTTTTTTGACAGCAGGCCAACAGGAAAAATTCTGGCAAGAATCATTGGTGATATAAATGCCTTAAAGGATGTACTAAATAACTTTGTTACCACTTTGATTCCGGAATTTGTAACGGTAATTGGTGTGGTAATCATTATGATGATCAAGGATGTAAGGATGGCCTTGGCCTCTTTAAGTACCATCCCCTTAATGATGGTATCTATTTTTTTGGTACAAAGAGCTTCCCATAAGCGTTGGAGAATTTTCCGAAAAAAATCTTCTAACATTAATGCTTATGTTCATGAAGCCGTAGCAGGAATTCATGTCATTCAAAGCTTTGGAGCAGAAGAGGAAACAAAAGAGATTTTTTCAGAGGTAGTGGAGGAGCATAAAAATGCTTTCTGGGATGCCTGTCGTTATGCCGATCTTTTTGGACCGGTTATTGACCTTTGCTGGGGCATTGGAGCTATGATGCTGTATCTGGTGGGAATTAAAGTATTGGGAGTAGAGAAGGTAACCGTAGGTGTTTTGGTTGCTTTTGGAACCTATATTAATATGTTCTGGCGTCCCATTATGAATCTTAGTAATTTTTATAACAGTGTAGTCACCAATCTGACAGCAGCAGAGCGAATTTTTGATATTCTTGATACTAAGCCGGATATTACAGATGAGGAGGAGGCGATTTTTCTGCCTCAAGTGAAGGGAGAAGTTTCCTTTGAAGACGTAAGCTTTACTTACGATCGGGGAACACCGGCAGAAACTAAGGTGCTGTCCAAGGTTAGTTTTCATATTGAGCCGGGAGAAACCATTGCCCTGGTAGGGCCAACGGGAGCAGGAAAAACCACCATTGTAAATCTCATCAGCCGTTTTTATGACATTGAAGAAGGAACCATTCGTATGGATGGTTATGATATTACAAAAGTAACCTTAGAAAGTCTTAGGAAGCAAATGGGGATTATGACCCAGGACAATTTTATTTTCCAAGGCACAATTAGGGAAAATATTTTGTACGGAAGGCCTGAGGCAACAGAAGAGGAAATGATAGAGGCAGCCAAGGCAGTCAGTGCCCATGAGTTTATTATGAAAATGGAACAGGGCTATGATACCCCTTTAAAGGAACAGGGAGCCGGTCTTTCTATTGGACAACGGCAGCTGATTGCTTTTGCCAGAACCATGATTTGTAAACCTAAAATTTTAATTCTGGATGAAGCCACTTCCAGTATTGACACCCATACGGAGCTTCTGGTACAAAAGGGGATTCAGGCACTGCTTCAGGGAAGAACCAGCTTTGTGATCGCCCATCGACTTTCTACCATTCAAAATGCAGACCGCATTTTTGTTATCGATCAGGGAGGAATTTTGGAGCAGGGAAGTCCGGGAGAACTAATGGAGAAAAAAGGGGCCTATTATAGGCTTTATATGGCATCCTGTATGGATATTTAAGCAATTATTTTCATACACATAAGGAAAGATGGTTTGAGGCAATGAAATAGAGACTCCACAGCGGAGGAAAGGTGTATGAAAATAATAAATACAAATTCTAAAAGTGAAGTTTTAAAGTCCATGCTTGGAAAACTCCTTTTTCTGGCCAACGGTGCTATGGTAGGATTACTGCTTGGAATGGTGTTACAGCCTTCATGGCAGGAGGAACAAGCAGTATTAACAAGTACCGGATTACAAGGACAACAGTCAGTAAGAATTGAGGAAGGGCAAAAAGAAGAAAAAATATGCTACCTGACCTTTGATGATGGTCCCAGTAAGAAGACAGAAGAGATTCTGGATATTTTACAGGAGCATAATGCCAAAGCTACCTTTTTTGTTATAGGAAATTCCTTAACAGAGGAGAATAGGCCTATTTTAGAACGTTTGATCAAAGAAGGTCATGCAGTAGGACTTCATGCAAATAATCATAGTTACGAAGAATTTTATGCAACAGAAGAAAGCTGGAAGGAAGATTGGATACAGCTGAAAGAGCGATTAGAAAAAGAGTATGGAATCAGTCCTACTCTTTTTCGTTTTCCCGGAGGAAGTGCCTGTACCTATATGAAAGGAAGAGTACAAGAACATATTGGGTGGATGCATGAACAAGGCTTTACCTGCTTTGATTGGAATGTATCGGGAGAAGATGCGGTGGGTACTCCTACGGTCTACTCCATTTATAAGAATGTGATACAAGGTGCTGCGAAATATAATACACCCATTGTATTACTTCATGATTCCAATGTTTCTCAAAAGACAGTAGAAGCCCTTCCGGAGATTCTGAAGGAATTAACAAACAAGGGGTATGGTTATGAGACCTTGGAGAAGAGAAAAGAATACATTTTTCGAAACAGCCGGTAGTAAAGGAAGAAATATTGTGGTAGAGTCAAGAGGATAGAAAAGAAAAAAGATTACAGAGAATTAGAGGAGATAGATAAACATGAGATACGAAGGAGCTGTATACAGACCTCCCAGCGAGGCGAGGTCTTTGATTGTTCAGGCAACTTTAGGCTGCAGTAGTAATACCTGTGCTTTTTGTTCTATGTATAAAGGAAAATCTTTCCGTATGAGGGAACTGGAAGCTGTATTGGAGGATTTCAAGTTAGCAAGAACTTATTATCCTCAGGTAGAGAAAATCTTTATTGCGGATGGGGATGCTTTGATTATGCCCATCAAACGGTGGGAAATGATATTAATTACCATAAGAGAGCTGTTTCCGGAATGTATCCGGGTAACCAGTTACGCTACCCCCAAAAGTGTACTGTTAAAAACACGGGAAGAGCTTTTTCATTTAAAAGAATTAGGGCTAAAAATGGTGTATATGGGATTGGAATCCGGAAGTAATGAAGTATTGAAGCTAATGAAAAAAGGAAATACGGCGGAAGACATAATAGCAGCTGCCAAGAAGCTTCATCAAGCAGGAATTGATATTTCCGTTACCGCCATTAACGGACTGGGAGGACAGAAGAATAAAGAGCTTCATGCCAAAGAAACAGGACGGGTGCTGTCTGCCATGAAACCAGCCTATATTGGTCTTTTAACATTAATGGTAGAGCCGGGAACGTTGTTGGAGGAAATGGTAAACAAGGGAGAGTTTCAATTATTGGATGCCAATGAAATTTTAGAGGAGATTAAGATAATTCTGGAAAATTGTGATTGTCCGGGCAGTGTATTTCGTGCCAACCATGCCTCTAATTATTTGCCCTTAAAAGGTATATTAAATCAGGATAGGCAGAAGTTAATTGAAAAAATAGAAAATGCTCTTTTAGGGAAAGAGGGATTAAAGCCGGAGTGGATGCGTGGATTATAGAAAATTTTGGTAAGATAAAACAAAGTGGAAATAATAGTTACAAGACAAGAGAAAGAGGAGAGATACGTGGTAAAGGCAATTTTTTTCGATATAGACGGAACCTTAGTTTCCCACAAAACAAAGAGGGTACCGGAAAGTGCAAAAGCTGCAGTAAGACAATTAAGAGAAAAAGGAATGAAGGTGTTTACCTGCTCCGGAAGACATGTGGCAGAGTTTCGTAATCTTCCCTTGGAAGGATTAGAGTTTGACGGATATATTTTATTAAATGGGCAGATGTATTTAGATGAAAATAAAAAATATTTAGGAGGGAGAGGTTTTACACGGGAGGCAACACAGTCTTTAGTAGCGATGTTTCAGGCGAAAAAGGAACCTTTGGTTTTGGTCAATGATCAGGGGCACTACATAAACTTTGTTTCTGAGAAAGTGAGGGTTGCCTTAAAGGAGGTTTCTACCCCTATTCCCAAGATTAAGGAATATGAAGGAGAAGAATTGTTTCAGGCAACAGCTTTTTATACAAAGGAAGAAGAGCACAGGCTCTTGGAAGTGCTTCATCCTGATTTAAAATTGGCCAGATGGAGTGATAAGGGAGTTGATATTATTTCTGCTTATGGGGGAAAGGCAGCAGGAATGAAATTCTTTATGGAAAAACTGAGAATCAGTAAGGAAGAAACCATGGCCTTTGGCGATGCTCACAATGACCTTGATATGATTTCCTATGCCGGCATTGGTGTGGTAATGGGAAATGGATGTGATGAGTTAAAGAAAATCGGAGATTATCTTACAGACTCTGTGGAAGAAGATGGTGTGGTAAAGGCATTAAGATATTTTCGCTTATTATCATAGAATGATATTTAATAGGTATTATTACTGGATAGGACTAAATGATGAGTAGAAATTGAATCGTAAAATGCGATGGAAAGCTACAGTCAGGTAGTTCTATTTTTTGTGCGCTAAAATGAGACGGGCGGGCGTCGTGCTTGCATGTAAGCACATCCGGCGAATGTGTATCACCGAGTGATTTTAATTATGAGGTATACCCATTCGGGTGGCTCCCGATGGGTGATAAGAAGAATGAGAGGGATGGACCAAGTACGTCATTATTGGAGAGCACATTGTTTACCGGATCAAAGCAGGAACCTATTATGTTATCAGAAATCAAAAAGGAAATTGTTAGTTCTGATTCGGTGGATTTATTGATTTCATTTATTAAGTGAAGTGCTATTGTAAAAATATATGCTGACTTAAAAGAATTTACAGCAAGAGAGGGTGTAAAACTAGTGCAACGGTTTTAAATTAACTATACCATATCACATGCCTATTTTCCTGATAGCAAAGATTCAAAAAGCCTCAGCGTAGCCCGCTACGCCTACGTTTTTTGAACTTCACTCTCAGAAAAATATTCTATGTGAATGGTATAGTTATTTAGAAACCGTTACACTAGAAATACTGGTTTTTCTACAGCATATATTGGTTCTTCAAATTTTTCGAATCCTGCATTGACAGAAGGACTGGAATGGAATATTAAGGTAATTGAAAAGGAATCTTTTGATATTGTTAGAAAATGTGAAGTCACATTTGAAAGTTATTGGAATAATCCTGCTTTTGAATTGTTTAATCCTGAAGACGAAGAATGCAGGAATAAATTAATATGCGGTTGATGGCGGTGAGGTGATTGTGGTGGATCTGGCAGCAGGGGAAGAGATACCGGTGGAGATACTGTCTGCTCTTGCTGATGAGAATATAACCAAGTGGGCATTCAACAGTAATTTTGAAAGAGTATGTCTGTCGGAATGGCTCAGAAGAAATTATCCTGAATACTTTGATTCTTATAGTGTAGATGGTGACACTGTTGGAAATTATCTGAATCCAAGAGGATGGAAATGTTCCATGATATGGTCTGCCTTTATGGGATTGCGGTTATCGCTTGCAGGTGTTGGTGCAGTGCTTGGGTTGGAAGAACAGAAGCTTAAAGAGGGCAAGGATTTAATCAGGTGTTTCTGTGTACCATGTAAGGCTACAAAGAGTAATGGAGGCCGGACACGCAACCTGCCAGAGCACGATGAAGATAAATGGAAGCTCTTTAAGTTTTATAACCAAAGGGATGTTGAGGTGGAGCAGTCCATTCAGAAGAAGCTTGTGAAATATCCGGTGCCTGATTTTGTATGGGAGGAGTTCTGGCTTGATCAGGAGATAAATGACAGAGGTATTCAGCTTGATTTGACTATGGTGGAGAATGCGATTTCTTTGGATGAGGTATCAAAAGAAAAACTCGGGGCAGCGATGAGAAAAATTACAGATCTTGATAATCCCAATAGTGTGGCACAGATGAAGGTCTGGATTTCTGATCAGGGTATTGAAGTTGAATCACTTGGGAAAAAGGATGTAGCAAAGCTTATGGATGTGGTAGATGGTGATGTGAAGGATGCCCTGCAGCTTAGGCAGCAGCTGGCAAAATCATCCGTGAAGAAATACCAGGCTATGCAGAATGCGGTATGTGCTGATGGCAGTGCCAGAGGTACGTTCCAGTTTTATGGTGCCGGCAGATACGGAAGATGGGCGGGGCGTATCATTCAGCTACAGAATCTTCCGCAGAATCATATGGGAGATCTGGAACAGGCCAGAGGTCTTGTCAGGAATGGTGACTACGAAGCTCTTTCCATGTTATATGATTCAGTTGCAAATGTGCTATCGGAACTGATCAGAACTGCATTTGTGGCAAGGGAAGGGAATAAGTTGGCAGTTGCGGATTTTTCTGCGATTGAAGCACGTGTACTGTCATGGCTTGTCGGTGAAACATGGAGAACGCAAGTTTTTGTTAATAACGGTGATATTTACTATGCATCAGCATCCGCTATGTTTGATGTGCCGGTGGAAAAGTATGGTCAGAATGCTCATTTGAGACAAAAGGGTAAGATTGCGGAACTGGCTCTTGGCTACGGAGGCTCAGTTGGTGCATTAAAATCAATGGGAGCCATTGAACTGGGACTTGCAGAAGAAGAACTGCAGCCACTGGTAGATTCCTGGAGAGCAGCCAATCCTAATATCGTGAAATTCTGGTGGGATGTTATTTATACAACTTCCTTCTGGAAGAAGGCTTGCCTATGTGAAACCGAGAATGGGATTAAACAGATTTGATTCTGAGTCTGTTACCTATGAAGGAGTTGGCGGTACTAAGAAGTGGGAGTGCCGTTAAACGTTATTGATTATCATTGTTTTTGGAAAGCTGTTCCTGCAATGCAGTAAGTTGTTTCTTTAATTCTTCATTCTCGGATGTGAGTTTTTTTATGGCAGCATCATTTTCCTTTTGCTGTTCTTCCAGTGAAACTGCCTTTTGCTGAAGCTGATTGTAGTCATAGTAAAAACTTGAAAAGTATTTTTGTAAAACTAGCTGTTCAATCTGCTTATATGTATCAGAGACAGGAGGTATCATGCCATTCTGCTGATAAAGTATGCGGTTGATACTTACTGTTCGGATATCATTCAGTTTCAATACGGAATCATGGTTGATGAATGAAAATTCACTTGCCTTCAATAAAAACATATTACTTTTGGAAGAGGGATTGTCTATGTGGTGGTAGACATCCGGATGTTTTGCAGGATCATAGGAGAAAATCGGCAGAACATAAAGTAATTTCTGCTTTACGCCAATGACGAGACCTCTGTGCTCATAGGACATTTCAGGTTTATAATTTTTGCCAAACTCAAACTGATAGATTTCCCCCTTTTTTACCTGTCTGTGTTGGAATTGCTTCGTTCTATTATCAGCCCAGCGAAAATCAGATGCTGAAAAACGATCTAGTTCATTGCTGGTGAAGTTATTGGCGATGATTATTTCATTGGTTTTGTTTTGAGCCTTTAGATATTCGTTCAATGGCATGTCTCCTTAGTTTAATAAATAAAAAAGGGTACGGCGCTAACCATACCCTACCCTGGCGAACCAGAGAGACCTCGTCGGTCAAATTATCCTTTCAATGGTGGCTTCGTCAGCCAAAAAACACTTGTTAGCAAGTGTGAAAGTGCAGTTTTTATATCTTTGCTCACTTATATTATACACGATTTTCAGAAAAAATCCACTAGTAATATCTACAAAATCTTTTTCTTAAATCAAGTGTTGGACTTAATCATACTGCCTTAAATAGTGAATGTCAATTAAAATAAAATGTAACTATTCAGAGCTAAGCGAATTTATAAAGAGAATCGTGTTGAATGCTTGCATTCATAAACAATTCTCTTTATAAATTCATTTGGCGAGAAGCCACAGCGAGGAAATCTGTAAGATTTTCGAGCTTGCTCTGAATAGTTACAATAAAATAAATTTTTGAAATTTTTGCAGGGAGGTTAAAAACTCCCTGATTTTTTTTGCCTATGACTTGAGGAAATACCTCATAAATATTTTTTCAAGGAGGGTAATTCAATGGAATTACGGATTTTTCAGAATGCGGAGTTTGGCTTAGTCCGCAGCACAATGATAGGTGGAGAGCCATTTTTTGTAGGTAAGGATGTAGCAGAGATTTTTGGATATGCAGATCCTAACAAAGCGATTGCTATGCATGTTGATGAGGAAGACAAACTCAACGACAAAACAGCGTCGAGTTTAGGACAGCGTGGAGGATGGCTTATTAACGAGTCAGGTCTTTACGGTCTTATCTTATCAAGCAAGCTTCCTGCAGCAAAGAGATTCAAGAGATGGGTGACATCGGAGGTTCTTCCAGCTATCAGAAGACATGGCTTATATGCAGTCGATGATATGCTGAACAATCCAGATGCACTTATCGAAGCACTTCAGGTTTATAAGGCTGAGCGTATGCAGAGAATGGCACTGGAAGCAGAAAATGCAGTACAGAAACAGCAGCTTATCGAGATGCAGCCTAAGGCAAGTTATTACAATGTGGTTCTTAACAGTCCTGACCTTGTATCTATCACAGAGATTTCAAAGGATTATGGCTGGAGTGCCCAGAAGATGAATGAGTATCTTCACAGACAGGGTATTCAGTTCAAGCAGGGTGGAAGAATCTGGATCCTTTATCAGAAGTATGCGGAAAAAGGTTATACCAGCGCCAAGACACATACTTATCCTGCCACAGACGGAAGCATTCATACAAAGGTTCATACCTACTGGACTCAGAAGGGCAGACTTTTCATTTATGACTTATTAAAGGCTGACGGTATTTTGCCTCTTATTGAACAGGAGGATTAAATATGTCGGTCAGTAAATTCAACAATGAAGGTTATTACGATCCTGTTGTATATGAAGCACTGACCAAGGTGGAGGCGGAGGAGCGTGCAGCCAGAGTGGCTGCCGCTTACCGTCCTTTGGTGTACATATGCTCACCGTATGCAGGAGATATCGAAAAGAATACTTACAGAGCCAGAGTATTTTCAAGATTTGCAGTAGAGAAGAACTGTATTCCGATGGCACCGCATTTATTATTTCCACAGTTTGTGGATGAGGCTACAGAGAGATGGCTTGGTCTGAAAATGGGAATCGTGCTTCTAAGTAAATGCGAACAGGTCTGGGTATTCGGAGATGTGATTTCAGACGGTATGGATGCAGAGATTGAAAAAGCAAAGAAGCAGCATAAAAGGATTCGCTTTTTTACAGAGGATTTGAAGGAGGTAAGTCATGAAGATAGCTTATGGTAATTCCAGAATGGAGAAAAAGTGGAAAAACAATGAGATATCCTGGGAAGATTTCTGCAAAAGGGTAAGTATTACCCAGACTACTACAGAAACTGTGGATGAGTACAGAAAAATGTCAAAGCCTCAGCAGGATTCCATTAAAGATGTGGGTGGTTTTGTTGCTGGGCATCTGAAAGCAGGCAGACGTAAAAATGGCACAGTGCTTTGCCGTTCCATGCTCACTCTTGATATGGATTATGGCAGTGCAGATATTATGGATGAACTGGATATGTTTAATTCCCATAAGATGTGCATTTATTCTACCCACAAGCATACACCGGAAGCCCCAAGACTCTGTCTTATTATGCCTCTTACAAGAGATATATCAGAAGATGAGTATCCGGCAGTTGCGCGTAAGGTGGCACAGGAAATCGGGATGGATATGTTTGATGATACAACTTACCAGCCGCACAGACTAATGTACTGGCCCTCGACTTCTTCAAATGGGGAATACATTTACCGTGTTATGGACGGGGATATTGTAGATCTGGATTATTATCTTGGACTTTATGATGACTGGCGTGATGTATCTACCTGGCCTGTATCATCAAGAGAATCTGAGACAGTGAAGAAAACTGTATCGCAGCAGGCTGATCCGCTTACAAAGGATGGTGTGGTTGGAGCATTCTACCGTACTTATTCTATCAGAGATGCGTTTGATAAATTTCTCAAAGTGAAGTCAGGAGTTGGATGGATTAACCTTGATTACTGTCAGAAGGTGTAAGTGAATAGGAAAATGTGAGTAAGCCTGCGGTGTTGGGATGAGAGTCCTGATGTCTGCGGGCTTTTTTGATTTTTTGAAAAATATTGTATATAATGAAACAAACGTGACATACAGATGTCGTGTTGTGGATGTTAGAATATATTTAGGAAGTGAAAGCGATATGAAAATAGATAGACTTATTGGGATTCTTTCTATTCTATTACAGAAAGAAAAGGTGACTGCCCCGGAACTGGCATATGTGTTTGAAGTCTCAAAAAGAACAATTAATAGAGATATTGATGATCTTTGCAGAGCTGGAATTCCGATTGTTACATCACAGGGAACCGGTGGTAGAATCAGCATAATGGATGGATACAGAATGGATAGGACGATTCTCTCATCTAAAGATATGCAAATGATTATGGCCGGACTTCGGAGTTTGGATAGTGTGAGCGGCAGTCATTATTATGGTCAGCTTATGGAGAAAATCAAGGCTGGTTCCACAGAGTTTGTCAGTGGTTCAGAATCGATTCTTATTGACTTATCTTCCTGGAATAAGGATTCTATATCACCTAAAATCGAACTGATACAGGATGCAATTGAACTGGGAAGAATATTGAAATTTGAATATTATGCACCAAAGGGAAACTCTGAAAGAGAGATTGAGCCATACTATCTGGTTTTCAAATGGTCGAGTTGGTATGTGTATGGATACTGCCTGCTTAGAAATGATTTCAGGCTGTTCAAGCTGAATCGTATGGCAGAAATAGCACACGTAAGAAACTTTGAAAAAAGAAGCGATGTGCCAATGCCTGATTTATCGAATGAGAGAGTATTTCCTTCAAAGGGGAAAGTAAAAGCTATTTTTGATGCATCCATGAAATGGCACCTGATTGAGGAATATGGAATAGAGTCTTTCGCAGAACTATCGGATGGAAAACTCCTATTTGAACACGATTACGCTGATGACGAGGGAGTACTGTCCTGGATGCTTACCATGAGGGATAAGGTTACCATTATTGAACCTGAAACCATAAGGCAGAAACTATTTTGTATCGCTACGGATATTGCAGAAAAATATAGGAAGGAATCAGTGAAATGAGATTAGATGGATTTGGAATTTTTGTTGATGACATGGCTGTTATGGTCAGATTCTATCGTGATGTTCTGGGGTTTGAGATAAAGGAAGATGAGAATACTTCGAATGTCTTTCTTGAAAAGGATGGAACACTATTTCTTTTATATCGAAAAAGTGATTTGGAAAAAATGACAAATAGGACATTCTCGTATTGTAAAGGTGTGAATGGACATTACGAGATTGCGCTCAGCGTAGATAACTATGCAGCGGTTGATAAGACCTACGCAGAAGTAATTGCAGCCGGTGCCGAAAGTATTATAGAACCAAGTACAGAGCCTTGGGGTCAGAGAACTTGCTATATTGCCGATCCGGAGGGAAATCTTATTGAAATAGGATCCTTTAAGGAGGTGTGAGAAATGGTATTTGACTTTAAGAAAGAGTATAAGGAATTTTACATGCCAAAGAATACACCGGAGATTGTGACGGTTCCGAAGGCAAATTATATTGCAGTAAGAGGAAAGGGGAATCCAAATGAGGAAGGCGGTGCATACCAGCATGCTGTGGGAATCCTGTATGCGATTGCATATACTTTGAAGATGAGTTACAAGTCAGATTATAAGATAGAAGGATTTTTTGAATATGTTGTGCCACCACTGGAAGGTTTTTGGTGGCAGGATGGTGTAGATGGCTGTGATTATAGCAGTAAAGTGGAATTTAACTGGATATCGGTAATCAGACTGCCTGATTTTGTAACAAAAGAGGATTTTGACTGGGCGGTAAAAATCGCATCTGCAAAGAAGAAAATAGATTGTTCTAAGGCAGAATATTTGACTGTGGAAGAAGGCTTATGTGTTCAGATTATGCATCATGGGCCTTTTGATGATGAGCCTGCAACAGTTGCTCTTATGAATCAATATATCAAAGAGAACGGATATAAAAATGATTTTAGTAATGGCAGACTGCATCACGAAATCTATATGTCTGATGCAAGAAAGGTCGCTCCGGAAAAATGGAAGACCGTAATCAGGCATCCAATCTGCAAAAAGGAAATCAAGATTAATGTCATATCAAAATGGTGCATTAATGACTAGTGCAACGGTTTTAAATTAACTACACTATATCACATGCCTATTTTCCTGATAGCAAAGATTCAAAAATCCTCAGCGTAGCCCGCTACGCCTACGTTTTTTGAACTTCACTCTCAGAAAAATATTCTATGTGAAT
>JAFXGR010000013.1 GCA_017520155.1 Lachnospiraceae bacterium | reverse complement strand
CCATTCACATAGAATATTTTTCTGAGAGTGAAGTTCAAAAAATGTAGGCGTAGCGGGCTACGCTGAGGCTTTTTGAATCTTTGCTATCAGGAAAATAGGCATGTGATATGGTGTAGTTAATTTAAAACCGTTGCACTAGTATCATTTTCCCTTTTACTACTATTCTTCAATTTTACCTTAAATTTATCAGAAATACAACGGAAGGCCATGGTAGAATGGCGAAAAAAAATAGAAGAAAATTCCATTCTTTTCTCCCTAGCACCTAAAAATCAACTGGCCTAACCAATAAAAATCAAAGAATTTTCTTCTATTCTATCTCTCACTTATCTTGTATTTTCCCTTATTCTTCTACATATAAAACACCCAAGGTTCCCGGACCACAGTGACTGCTGATGACTCCTCCTGCCCGGGTAATATACAGATTGGAAAAAGATGCTTTTTCCTCCACAACTTCCCTTACCTTCTGTAATAATTCTTCCGAACATCCGGAATGAGTAATGAAAAGATGGTCTTTTTTTGCCCTTTTTAATCCTTCTTCCATATCCTCGACATAATTTAAAATTACCTTCTCCATCTTTCCTCTATATTTTTTCCCGGGATGCATTTTCCCTCCTTCCACATGAATGGAAGGATGGATTTTCAACGTATTACCGGCCAAGGCTGCGGCTCCGCTGCAGCGTCCTCCTCTGTGAAGATAGGTTAAAGTATCTACCACAAAACTGGAGCGAACTTTAGGTTTCATTTCTTCTATTTTTTCTAAAATTTCTGCCGTTGCTTTTCCTTCTTTTATCATTTCTGCTGTTTCTATGATTAATAAACCAATTCCGGTAGAAAGGTTAGCAGAATCAATTACATGTACCTTATTCTCTACCTCCATCTCCTGTACTGCCATCTGCATAATACTATAACAGGAGGACATGCTTTCTGAGATACAAAAACAAATTACCTCCTTGGCCTCTTCCAGGCCTTTTTTTAAATATTTCATCGCGGTATCTAAGGAAATAGCTGAGGTTTTTGGTGTCTCTTTTGTCTGCTCTGACCAATCATAAATATCCTGAGGCAGAATATCAATTCCATCAGAATACTCCTTCTCTCCCAAATGAATATGAAGTGGAAATCTTATAATCTCATACTTCTTTAATAATTCCTCTGATAAATCACTGGTACTGTCTGTTAATATTGCAATTTCTTTCATGCTGTCTCTCCTTTCTACTTTTTCTGCCTCTGCTATCCTATGAACAAGTCTTACGATTAAATTTTTTGTGTTTTTGTAAAAACTCTTATAATAATTCTTCCAATGTATGATGAGAATATTCTTGTAAAAACCGCTGCAATGCCAAATACGTAATTGACTTTAATTTACATCCTCCTCTTAATAAAGGACAGCCATTCTCATAAAAGCATTCGTATAAATTTAAATTTTCTTCTGTTTTTTTCAATACTTCCCCCAGGTTTATTTCCCCCGGTTTTTGTGCAAGTCGAAGTCCACCGCTTCGCCCTTTCAATCCCTCCACATATCCCAATACAGACAGACGGTGAATTACCTTTTTCATATGATGGGCTGAGGTTTCCAACTCCCTTGATAGCTCTTCTACGGTACATAATCTTTCCTGATGACTCCCTAAATAAATCAGAGCCCGAAAAGCATAATCCGTAAATTTTGATATCTGCATTCTGCTTCTGCTCCTTTTATGTGATTTCCTTTATTCCTTGACACTCCCCACAGCTAAAGCAGGGGGGATTCTTGCTTCAATCACTACAGCATCGGCTAATATCTTACGATATTGCAATGTCTTACACAGTGTCCACAAGCTAGATTATACTGTTCCCGTATGTCCTACGGTGCAGTTTATCTATATTTACGCTGACTGCATTT
>JAFXGR010000159.1 GCA_017520155.1 Lachnospiraceae bacterium | reverse complement strand
TAATACGGTAGCCCCAACCCTGCTATCCTTTGCTTTTTCCCCTTTTTTAAGTACTACAGGATTACTGGGGGCAGGAAAGGCTGTTTGGATTTCTGTGGGCTGTAGAATGTTATTTGGGGTAATCACAGGATGGCTGTGGATTTTAACGAAAAAGATTAAGTTAAATCAGAATCTTTGTCTTGCCTTGGTTCCCTTTTTATCCTCCCTGCTTCATACTATTTTTGTTATGGGAAGTATTTATGTTTTATTGGCACCTCAATATGCGGCAGCAAAAGATGTTGCTGTTCAGGCAGTACTTGGTCTGGTTATGGCAACGGTATTGGGCTCCGGAATTCCGGAAGCTGTTGCTGCTATGATTATTGGAGGTGTTTTAGGAAAGGTCTTACTTAAGATTTATGGTATAAAATAAAAAAGTCCGGGCAGCAGAAGAATAAAGGTAGGGCCCAGTGTAAGTTGGCTAAGAGGAAGGAGAAAAAAGGGGAAAGATTCCCTTTTTAAATAAAAAGATGATTTTGGCAATTGATATCGGAAATACAAATATTGTAATTGGCTGTATCAATAAAAGTAAAACTTACTTTATTGAACGTCTGTCTACGGTAAGAACAAAAACAGAATTGGAATATGCAGTAGATATTAAGAATGTGTTGGATATATATCACATTAAGCCTTCGGAAATTGAAGGAGGAATTATTTCCTCCGTTGTTCCTCAGGTAACTAATGTGGCTAAGCTGGCAGTGGAAAAGATTATCAAAAAAGAAGTTTATGTTCTGGGTCCCGGATTAAAAACAGGGCTGAATATTAAAATGGATCAGCCTGCCCAGTTGGGAGCTGATTTGGTGGCAGATGCGGTGGCAGGAGTAGCGGAATATCCTGTTCCCTTAATTATCGTGGATATGGGAACGGCCACCACAGTTTCTGTAGTGGACAGAAATAAAACTTATGTGGGGGGAATGATTCTTCCCGGAGTAAGAATATCACTGGATGCGTTAACCCAGCGAGCCTCTCAGCTAAGCGGAATCAGTATTGATGCCCCTAAAAAGGTTATTGGAAAAAATACTATAGATTGTATGAAAAGCGGAATTTTGTACAGCAGTGCGGGAGCCATTGACGGAATCATTGACCGTATGGAAGAGGAGCTGGGAGAAAGCTGTACGGTAGTAGCTACCGGAGGCCTTGCGAAAAAAATTATTCCTTTTTGCAAAAAAGAGATTATTTTAGATGAGGATTTATTGTTGAAGGGTCTGTGGGTTATTTACGAAAAAAATAAATAGAAGAGATTGAGTACTCTTATATCCATGCTGCAAGGATGAAGATAGAGAAGAGGAGTAAGAAGCTGCTGCAGATTTTGCGGCAGCTTTTTTGAAATTTACAGGAGGAGAAGAAGAGTGGAGCGCAGATTTGGTATTACAGGAAACGAGTTAAAGATTATTGCCTTAGTTGCCATGGCTATTGATCATATGGGAGCAGTTGTAGTTGCTTATTTTATGTCACTTCCGGGAGAATACAGCGATTTTTGGGGGAGCCTTTACTGGCCCTGTCGAAGCATAGGAAGAATTGCCTTTCCCATATTTTGTTTTTTATTAGTAGAGGGCTTTCTCCATACAAAAAACAAAGGTAAATATTTTTTGCGGATACTCCTCTTTGCCCTACTATCTGAGATACCCTTTAATCTTGCTTTTCAAGGAAAGCTTAAAGCACCAATGTACCAAAATGTCTTTTGGGAGCTTGCCATGGGGATCTTTTTGATGATGCTGCTGGCAGAAATTGAAAAAAGAAGCCGGAATTTAATCCTTAAGGTAAGTCTTATGATTCTTATGGTGATGGTAACGGCAGGGGCAGCAGAAAGCCTTTGCTTTGATTATGGAGAACATGGGATAATTACCATTGCTTTGTTATATTATTTCAGAAATAGTAGGAGTCTGCAGTTGATGGCAGGAGCTTTCTCTTTTCTTTGGTCCTGGAAGGCCATGCTGGGATTTCTTCCCATTATCTTTTATAATGGTAAAAAAGGTAGAGGGATAAAATATGCTTTTTATATCTTTTATCCGGCACATTTATTGGTGTTTTATCTTATTATTCGAGTCGCAGCCTGTATAAATCCATAGAATTCTATCGAAAATCATAGGATAATAGCAATATTGGCGAGCGGTAATTCTTGTAAAATGAGAACTAAAGCTATTATAATCTGTCATATGATGTAACAGAGAAAAATCTGTGATCAAAAAAAGGAGATTATGATGGAACAGTTAACAACAAAAACACCCGTTGACAACGAAAGAATGTTTCAGATACTTACAGATTTAATGAATACCAATAAAGAGGTTCAGATTATGATTACCGTTCCCGGAGAAAAAAGAGAAGAAGGAGAAATGAACCGATTTTTTTTGGAAGCAGGAGGAAGGAAAAAGGAAGAAAAGAATCAGGAGCATGATTTGGAGCAGGATGTTACGGATATGATCCATGAAATCGGAGTTCCGGCACATATTAAAGGGTATCAGTATTTACGAGAAGCCATAATGATGGCTGTGGAAGATATTGAAATGCTTAATTCCATTACCAAAGTCTTATATCCTACTATTGCAAAAAAATTCCAGACTACACCCAGCAGAGTGGAAAGAGCCATTCGCCATGCCATTGAGGTAGCCTGGAGCAGAGGAAGAATGGAAACTCTGGATGCCTTATTTGGTTATACCGTAACACCGGGAAAAGGAAAACCCACAAATTCAGAGTTTATTGCATTAATTGCTGACAGAATTCGATTGCAGTACAGATAAAATGGTCTTTCAATAACAGATAATATAGTGTATAATTAGATAAATTGTAGATATTTTTTCACCGATAAGAGAAAACAAAAGAAAGTGGAGGGATGATAATGAAAAATATTTTGTTTGTTGCGTCAGAAGGGGTACCATTTATCAAAACAGGAGGATTGGCTGATGTTGTAGGTTCTTTACCTAAATGTATTGATAAGAGATACTATGATGTAAGAGTTATCATGCCAAAATATACCTGTATGAAGCAGGAATGGAAGGATAAGCTGATTTTTAAGAATAATTTCTACATGGATTTTAACTGGAGAAATGTATATGTAGGTATTCTGGAAGCAGAATATGACGGTATCACCTATTATTTTGTTGATAATGAGGGATATTTTGGAGGCTTCAGACCTTATGGGGATGATGTGTTATATGAAATTGAAAAATACACCTTTTTCTCCAAGGCAGTTTTATCTGCACTTCCCGTAATCGGATTTCGACCTGATCTGATCCATTGTCATGACTGGCAGACAGGATTAATTCCCGTTTATTTAAAAGAACGTTTCCAGGGAGGAGATTTCTATCGAGGAATTAAAACTGTTATGACTATTCACAATCTGAAGTTCCAGGGAAAATGGTGCATTGATGATGTGAAAAATATTACCGGACTTTCCGACTATTATTTTACTCCCGATCGTTTGGAATGTAATAAGGATGCAAACCTGTTAAAGGGAGGATTGGTATTTGCCGACGCAATAACTACAGTAAGTGACACTTATGCTGAGGAGATTAAGACAGACTTTTACGGAGAAGGACTTAATGGATTACTGAATGCCAGAAGTCATGACCTGAGAGGAATCGTGAACGGAATTGATTATGATTCCTTTAATCCGGAAACAGATTCGTATATTGTAAAAAATTACAATGCAGCTAATTTCCGAAAGGAAAAGATTAAGAATAAGAGAGCTTTGCAGGAAGAACTTGGTCTTACAGTAGATGATAAGGTATTTATGATCGGTATTGTTTCCCGTCTGACAGATCAGAAGGGCTTTGATTTAATTGCCTATATGATGGATGAGCTGTGTCAGGATGCTGTTCAGATTGTAGTTTTGGGAACAGGAGAGGAACAATATGAAAATATGTTCCGTCATTTTGACTGGAAATATGGCAATAAGGTAAGTGCCAGCATTTATTATTCAGAAGAAAGATCCCATAGGATTTATGCTTCCTGTGATGCCTTCCTTATGCCTTCCTTATTTGAGCCTTGCGGTTTAAGTCAGCTTATGGCATTGCGTTACGGTACTGTACCTATTGTAAGAGAGACAGGAGGACTTAAAGATACGGTAGAGCCTTACAATGAATATGAAGGAAAGGGTACCGGATTTAGTTTTACTAATTATAATGCTCATGAAATGTTAGCGGCAGTTCGTTATGCAGAACGAATTTACTACGATAAAAAACGGGAATGGAATAAGATTGTAGACCGTGCTATGGCAGCAGATTTCTCTTGGGAAGTATCTGCAAAGAAATATCAGGAAATGTATGATTGGTTGATTGGATACTAAGAGATAACATAGAAATAGGACTGTTACAATGTGTAAAAGCATTTTGTAACAGCCCTTTTTTCCATTTATGCAAAAGGCATAAGCCAAGTTTACCTGTTAGGCGTAAATTTGGTGCTGCCCCCACCCCCTGCTGTCTTAAAAAAGGGGTGAAGGTGATTTAGGGGAAAAGGAGAGGAGAAACTAAGGTGGAAAGAAAGTTTAAAGAGCGATATTTAGCGGGAGAAATTGAATTTGAAGCTATAGATGATTATAGTTATGAGTGGGGAATCAGCGAAGAAACTTGTACCCTGAGAGAATATCTGGGTTTAAATGAAGAGGAAGAGGATGCCTGGGTTTCCATAGGAGAAGAGGCTCTTTATGAGATGTTGGAAAAACAAAAGGGATAAAGGAGAAAAGAATGGAAAAAGCTAAGGTATATTTTACTAATTTACATACTACATACGATGAGAACCTGACACAAAAATTAGCAAGATTAATTACTACTGCAGGAATAGGAGATATTGACTTTGAAAAAAAGTATGCCGCCATTAAGATTCATTTTGGAGAACCGGGGAATCTGGCATTTTTAAGACCAAATTATGCGGCAGCAGTAGTAAAGGTAATTCAGGATTTAGGAGGAAAGGCATTTCTTACTGACTGCAATACTATTTATGTGGGGGGAAGAAAAAATGCGTTGGATCATCTGGATGCAGCTTATGCCAATGGATTTTCTCCTTTTTCCACTAATTGTCATATTCTCATAGGAGATGGATTAAAGGGAACAGATGAAGTATTGGTTCCGGTAGAAGGAGGAGAGTATGTAAAGGAAGCCAAAATCGGACGAGCCATTATGGATGCAGATGTGTTTATTTCCCTAACTCATTTTAAAGGACATGAAGCTACAGGCTTTGGCGGTGCCTTAAAAAATATTGGCATGGGCTGTGGAAGCAGAGGGGGAAAAATGGAAATGCATAGTGCAGGAAAGCCTTATGTATATACAGAAAACTGTATTGGCTGTGGAAGATGCGTTAAAATTTGTGCTCATGATGCCCCTGTGGTTACGGACAGAAAAGCTTTTATTTATGAAGAAAAGTGTGTAGGCTGCGGAAGATGTATCGGGGTATGTCCCACGGATGCGGTTATAGCAGCCAGTGATGAATCTAACGATATTTTAAATTGTAAAATTGCGGAATATACGAAGGCAGTACTTCAGGGAAGACCTCATTTTCATATCAGTATAGTGGTGGACGTATCTCCCAATTGTGACTGCCATGGAGAAAATGATATTCCCATTGTTCCCAATGTAGGGATGTTTGCTTCCTTTGATCCGGTGGCTTTGGATAAGGCCTGTGCCGATGCAGTGAACAGACAGCCGGTAATGGCAGGAAGTCAGCTGGATAAGATGCCCAAGGTACATGGAGATCATTTTAAGGATTCTGCACCGGCTACAGACTGGAGAGTGGGGATTAATCACGGAGTAAAAATCGGACTGGGAACAGATCAGTATGAACTAATAGAGATTTAGTGATAATAATTTAAGAAAATTATAAGAAATGTGTAAGAAAACCTTTGCTATTCTTTGGTAAGGTAGGCTAAGGAGCCTAAAAGAAGTAAAGGGGACAAAAGAGATGAAAGAATTTAAAAATTTAGAGGTTATTATTGGATTTATTATTATTGTAATTTTAGGAGTTATTGCCTTATTTTTGCTTATTCGAAGAGAAGTAAAAAAGGAGCCTTCTCTTCCTGTTGAACAGGTACAGATGGAAGAAAGGGCTAATGATGTAGCGGCTAAAGAGGAAAGCAGTCTGGTACAGGAGAATGAGAAAAAAGAGGAAAAAGTAACGAAAGAGCCGGTATTGGAGAAAGTTTCCGAGGCGGCTAATCCACAGGAAGAAAAAAAGGATGAGAGAAAAAGATATACTTTGTACTCTGTGCTAAAAGAGGAGAAGTATCAGCCTAAGACCATGAAGCAAAGAACTACGGAAGATGGTCAGATGGAAGAACTGTATGGATATTGGGATCAATATCGGCTGGATGCAGTGGCTGATTTAGTCAGACTGGAAAGAATCCAAAAAATTTCCCAGGAGCTGGAAGGAAGCAACAAATATTACTATTATGGCTCTACGGACCATTTAGGAAGACCTTTAGGGAAAGGATTGGCAATTTATGAGGACAATACCTTTTATTTTGGAGAGTGGAAGGATGGTCTAAGAGAAGGCAAAGGGATGTGGCTTCAGGTTGCAATTTATACGGAAGAAAATAAAAATGCAAATCTGGGGTTAATTGAACACAGCTACAACGGACAGTGGAAAAAAGATCTTCCCAATGGAGAAGGACAGGAACATTTCAGCTATGACTATGAAGTATTAAAAGAAGATTATTTGAGTTACGGATTTTGCCTGGCTAACGTATTGGGAACCTTCAAAGATGGGTATTACGATGGAGAAATGTATATTATGACTGTGGATGAAAGAGGAAATACTACAGATTGGCTGGGAAACTGTGCTAAGGGAAAGTGGGAGCCTTTCATGACAGGAAATACTACAGATGCAGTTTGGGAATCCTATGAGAAGGATGAACAGGGAAATTCTTCTTATCATTATCTTTATCCAAAGGAAAATGAAGGCTACGGTATATATGGGTTAATGAAATAAGAGTAAGGGGGCATGGGTATGACAAAACGATGTATTATTACTATAGGAAGAGAATATGGAAGCGGAGGAAGGATTATAGGAGAGAGGCTGGCTGAGAAATTGGGGATTGCCTTTTATGACAGAAAGTTTTTGGAAATGGCAGCCATAGAGACCGGCTATAGTGAAGATGATCTTTCAGAGCAGGATGAGTTTATTGAAAAGAAGTATTTTCCTTATAAAACAGAAAACCTTAGTGAAGAGCTGTTTGAAATTCAGTCCAGGATAATGATTGAAAAAGCAAAAAGTGAGTCCTGCGTTATTGTAGGAAGATGTTCTGATATAATTCTAAAAGACTTTGCCAATGTAGTTCACGTTTTTATTTATGCTGATGAGGATGATCGTATCCAAACCATTATGAAGCGTAATAATCTGGATGAAGTGAAAGCCAGAAAAGAAATGAAAAAGGTAGAAAAAATGAGAAAAAACTACTATCAGTATTATACAGATACTGACTGGGGAGCAAGAGAAAATAAGGATCTTTTGATTAACAGCAGTACTTGCAAAATTGAGGGAGCAGTAGATTTGATCATTGCCTACTTAAAAATTAGAGGGATGCTTCAGTAAAATAAATTGAGGGTAACTATTCAGAGCCATACCGGGAAAATCCTTTGATTTCCTTGCTGTGGCTCTGTCTTTGCCAAAACAAAAGGGAAAAAATATGATAGGAAAAGAAGAAATCAGAATAAAAAATATTATTGTACATATTATGGATGCAACAGTGGGCATGCCCGTACTGTCGGATTTTGAATTGGAGTATGGATCAGATTTCGGAGATTTTGTAAGAGAGCATATTGCCAGACTTACCATGGGAGACGATACAAAAAAATGTGAGTTTTATCAAAAGGAATCGGAGGTTTACCACTGGCTGAAAGAGTATAGAGAAGAAGACTTTGTTCCCGTAAGCCAAAAAATTGCCAATCTTTTATATGAGATTATGAACAGCAATGTGGATATTCCTTCTGCCGATTTACTGGTGGTAAGATTTAGGGGACAAAATCAGGAATATCTGGCATTGTTAAAGATGAATTTTAAGGCCAGCTATACCCATAAGACCATGGCAGAGGGAGAAAATAATTTAAATGAAATTATTCGCTATAAGGCGGTACTTCCCACAGAAACCCAGAAGCTGACGGAAGCAGCCATTATAAATTTAGAAACACTGCAGGTACAGGTAATTGAAAAAAAATATGAGATTAATGGAGAAAAAACTAATTATTTTTCCTATTTATTTTTAAAATGCAGCAGTGAATTGTCCCATAAAACAAAGTTAAATCTTGTGACAAAGGCCATTGAAAAGGTACAAAAAGAAGGATTAAATGAGTATGAGGCCTGTGAGGCGGCTATGGAGGCCAAGGCTATTTTACAGGAGGAGCTGGCAGAAAAGGGCGGCTTTTTAGTAGAGGATTTGGCAGATAAGATTTTTGAAGAAAAGGCAGACCTGAGAAATGCCTTTCAGGAGCAAATAGAAAAATATGATCTGGTAAGGCAGGAGGTACTTCCTCAAAGTGAAAGTACGGTGAGAAAATACCAAAAGCAGCATCTTCTTACGGATACAGGAATTGAAATCAAAATTCCCATGGAACAGTATCGCAATCCTGCAAATATTGAATTTATTACTAATGAAGACGGAACAGTTTCTTTACTGATAAAAAATATTGAACATCTGGAAGCAAAGTATTAAACTGTTACCAGTAGAAAGGGGAAAGCGGTATGGGACATATTATTTCTTATGTAAAAAGACAAAAAGAAAACAGCTTTTTGGAACTTCCTTTTAATGAAGTAGATGCCTTAATACTTTCTCAGTTTATTTATCTTAAATTAGATAATCTGATTCCTACCCCATCGGAAAAAAAGCCCGGTGTTTATTTATATGAAATCACCAATCGGATGGATTACGATAAGGTATTTGAAGATAAACGGTATGCAAAGGATAATAAGGCTTTATTAAAAGCCATGGTAGAGAGCAAACGATATCGAAGAATGCAGTTAAATTATTTTTCTCAGATTACCAGTGTGACAGTGGAAACACAATTTGCAGCTATGACTTGTTTTTTAGAGAATGGACCTACAGTTATTGTGTATCGGGGAACGGATGAAACTTTAGTTGGCTGGAAAGAAGATTTTAATATGTTTTTTAAGGAACCGGTAACAGGGCAAAGTCTCAGCAGTCTTTATCTGAAGCAGGTAAGTGAGATGATTGAGGGAGGCTTTTTGGTGGAAGGCCATTCCAAGGGAGGAAATTTTGCGGTATATGCCTCCATGAATGCCCCGGATGAAGTTCAGCAAAGAATTGAGAGAGTATATAGTTTTGACAGTCCGGGCTTTCGTCCGGAAATTTTGGAGAGTGTAGATTTTAATAAAATAAAGGGAAGAATCAGTAAGTTTTTACCCCGAGCTTCTTTTTTCGGAATGATTCTGCAAAGTCAGGAGGAGTACCAGGTAGTGGATTGCTCCAGCGTGGGAATTATGCAGCATAATCCCTACAATTGGCAGGTGGAAGGAGAGAAGCTTAAGCGAATAGAAGAGCTGGATAAGGGAAGTGTTTTTGTCAATGAAACCTTTAACCAATGGTTATATGGCTTAAATGATGAGGAGCTTCATCTTTTTGCAGAAATCTGGTATCATACCTTACGACAGGCTAATGTAAATACAGTATTGGACTTTTTTAAAGAGCCGGCCAAAAGTCTGGCAAAGCTTGCAGAGGTAATAAAGGAGACAGATGAAGATACCAAGGAGCAGGTAAAGGAGCTGGCCCTTAGCCTGATTAAAGCAGTTCATGAACATCGGGAAAAAAAGACATTAAGTATTAAGGCCCGGTTGGAAAAAATAATGATTAAAGGGTTAACACAGGAAGAAGAAGAAAAATGAAAATGAAAAATCCCCGTTTTATGATGATTACTTCCATGGCAATTTTTGGAACACTGGGAATCTTTGTAAGAAATATTCCTTTATCATCAGGAGAATTGGCGTTATATCGTGCAGTAATGGCCGCTGTAGTTATTGGAATTTATTTATTGATGACAAAGCAAAAAAGTCCCTTGGGAAAAATAAAGAAAGAGCTTCCTCTCTTATTATTTTCCGGAGTAGCTATGGGAATCAACTGGATTTTATTATTTGAGGCCTATAATTATACTACAGTATCCATAGCTACCTTAAGCTATTACTTTGCGCCGGTAATTGTCACTTTGGTGTGTCCCTTTTTATTTCGGGAAAAATTAACCTTAAAGCAGATGATCTGTTTTATTATGTCTACCCTTGGGATTGTATTAATTACGGGAATCGGAGGAGGATCGGGAAATAAAGATTTGCTGGGAATTTTTTGCGGATTAGGTGCAGCTGTATTTTATGCAACAGTAATTCTTCTGAATAAATTTATTAAAAATGTGGAGGGGATTCATCGAACCTTTCTGCAGTTCATGGCAGCAATTATGGTGTTAATTCCCTATGTAGCAATTAGTCAGGTAAGCCAAATGGGACAAATGACAGCAACGGGATGGGTGAATCTTTTCACAGTAGGAATTTTGCATACAGGAATCACCTATTGTATGTATTTTTCCTCCCTTAAGGATCTTCCGGGACAGAAGGCAGCTATTTTAAGTTATATAGATCCTTTGGTAGCAGTCATTATTTCCGTTACGGTTTTGGGAGAATCCATGAGTTTACTTCAGCTTGTGGGAGGAGCTTTGATTTTAGGCTTTACGTTGTTAAATGAACTATGGTAGTTAAAGATAGTAAGAGGGAATAAAGAAAAGAATATGGCAGAGGATGAAGAAGAGCCCGGAGTTAATTCCGGGCTGTTGTTTTTGTAAATGTTTGTGGAAAAGAGATAAGAATTATTCTTTATGATATAGTACGATTTTGCAGGCGGAGCCAAATTGGCAGACCTTCCTTTGGGGATACTCTGTGTTTGGCATATAAATAAAAACCCTCAAGGCCTTCCTTACTGCCCACCAGCTTATCAGATAAGTTTACAATCCAGGCTTCTTTACAGCAAGGAAGAGAAGCACTAAAAGGCCACATATGGGAGGCAATGGTATTGACTTCCTTTTGGGTCATATTAAAGAAAAGAGATTGGGCAACTTTAACGGAGTCCTTAGGATGCTGAAAAAGGCAGCAGGATTTTATCCCGTAAAATTTTCCTTCGTACCGCCCAAGAATACCAAAATCATGAAGAAGAGCAGCCCGAACCAGGGAGGTAAGATCTACACTGATTCCCCGTTTATGCAAAGCTTTTGCAAGGGAAACAGATAATAAAGCTACACGAAAGCTATGCTTGGAAACACTGGTGCCTAAATGGTGAAGCTGATCTAAGCCCTGGGAAAATTCTTTAGTTTTAAGTACCTCATGACCGATAGATAAAACAATGGAAAGACTGGAATCAGTTTCCAAATTTATACTTCTATTTTCCATGAATCCTCCTTTGAGAATTAAACGATTTATTAAGTAAGACAAACAATCCTTTTTATCATAGAGTTAAAACGGGATTACGTCAACAGGAAAAAAATAGAAATAATAGTACTTGTATAAAGTACATCAGCGTGTTACAATACTAAAGTAAAATTTAATAAATCTTCAGGGCAGGGTGTGAGTCCCTACCGGTGGTACAGCCCACGAGCCGAAAGGCATGATTTGGTGAAATTCCAAAGCCGACAGTATAGTCTGGATGAAAGAAGATAATAAAGAAGAACAGAATGCAGGGGAAGTGTTTAGATTCCTGTGTTTTGCTCTATTGTGCGTGTATGCTCTGGAATTGTTTAATTCCAGAGCTTTTTTATTATCAATTTTGCCGGTTTGAGCTTGCGGGAGTTTCTCGTTAGGGAAAGGAAAACATGAGAAATAGGGGATACTACCCCTGTTTGACGGGGAGTTATCATTGTGGGATATGCAAATATTTGTTTTGAGGAAAGAAAGAGAAGGTATGGAAGAAAAAAACGAGAAAAAAGTATCCAAAGAAGACTACATGGAATATGCCATAAAATTGGCAATGAGAGGAGAAGGCTGGGTTTCCCCCAATCCCCTGGTAGGCGCTGTTATTGTAAAAGAAGGGAAAATTATCGGAGAGGGCTGGCATGAGCGATATGGTGAGGCACATGCAGAGAGAAATGCTCTGTTACATTGTAAGGAATCTCCTGTAAATTCTACCCTTTATGTTACGCTGGAGCCTTGTTGTCATCAGGGAAAACAGCCTCCTTGCACAGAGGCAATTATAAAGGCGGGAATTAAAAAAGTGGTTATTGGTGCCAAAGATCCTAATCCTTTAGTCGCCGGAAAAGGTGTTCAGATTTTAAAAGATCATGGAATTGAGGTAATACAAGGTATACTGGAAGAAAAATGCAAAGACATAAATAGAGTATTTTTTCATTATATTCAGACAGGAATGCCTTATGTAACCATGAAATATGCCATGACCATGGATGGAAAGATTGCAACAGCAGCGGGAAAATCAAAATGGATTACCGGAGAAGCAGCCAGAGAGCATGTCCATAAGCAAAGGCATAAAAACAGAGGGATTATGGTAGGAGTAGGAACAATCATCAAAGATAATCCTATGCTGGACTGCAGAATAGAAGGAGGAAGAAATCCCCTTCGTATTATCTGTGATTCCCACCTTCGCATTCCCCAAAATGCAAAGGTAGTGACTACAGCGGAGGAAATCCCTACTTATCTTGTTACCACTATAGAAGATCAGGAAAAATGGAAGCCTTATGTAGAGGCCGGATGTAAGATTATTATTGTTCCTAAGGCGGAAAACAAGGTGAATATAGAAGTTATGCTGAAAGAACTGGGGAAAGCAGGTATTGACAGTATTTTACTGGAAGGGGGAGGACAGTTAAACGGCTCCTTTTTATCCTCAGGATTGTTTAATGCCCTGCAGGTCTATATTGCACCTAAGCTGTTTGGAGGAAAAGGAGGAATTAGCCCCATAGGAGGAGCGGGAATATTAGATCCTAAGGACAGTATTTTTTTAAAAAACAGGAAAATCACCTTATTGGGACAGGATATTTTAATAGAAAGTGAGGTGGAAAGGGATGTTCACCGGAATAGTGGAAGAAGTAGGGAAAATTAAAAAAATAGAGAGAAATACAGTGTCTGCAAAACTTTCTATAGAAGCAGACAAAGTTCTTCAGGAGGTAAAAGAGGGAGACAGCATTGCGGTAAACGGTATCTGCCTTACTGTTACCTCCTTTACGAAAAACAGCTTTACTGCAGATGTGATGCATGAAACCATGAATCGAACTACCCTGGGAAAACTGAAGGAAAACAGCCCGGTAAATTTAGAAAGAGCCCTTTCGGTTATGGGACGTTTTGGCGGTCATATGGTATCCGGTCATATTGATGGGAGAGGAAAAATTGTTGGGATCGAAAAAGATGATAATGCAGTTTTGTTTACCATTGAGACCACTGAAAAAATCTTAAGATATATTGTGGAAAAAGGCTCCATTGCCATTAACGGAATCAGTCTTACTGTGGCAAGAGTAGACAGGAAGAATTTTACAGTATCTGTAATACCTCATACCTTAAGGGTTACTTCTTTGGGAAGCTTTCAAAAGGGAGATGAAGTAAATTTAGAAAATGATATAGTGGGAAAATATATTGAGAAGCTTTTGGGCTTGTCTTGTCCGGAAAAAAAGGAAAGTACCCTTACCATGGACTTTTTAATAAAAAATGGATTTTAGAAAATCAGAAAGGTTGTAATAATGGAATACAATACAATTGAAGAAGCATTGGAAGCATTAAAAAATGGAGAAATCATTGTAGTGACAGATGATGAAGACAGAGAAAATGAAGGTGATTTTATCTGTGCCGCTGAGTTCGCTACTACGGAAAATATTAACTTTATGGCAAGCTATGGACGAGGGCTAATCTGTATGCCTATGGCAGAAGAATATATTGCCAAATTACGAATTCCTCAAATGGTGACTCATAATACGGATAATCATGAGACAGCCTTTACCGTATCTATTGATGCCGTGGAAACTACCACAGGAATTTCTGCAGTGGAACGCTCCATTACGGCAATGAAATGTGTAGATGAAAAGGCAAAGCCGGAGGATTTCAGAAGACCCGGCCACATGTTTCCCCTTCTTGCCAAAAAGAACGGAGTATTGGAGAGAAACGGACATACAGAAGCCACTGTAGATTTATGCCGCTTGGCAGATCTTAAGCCTTGTGGCCTTTGCTGTGAGATCATGGCTGAGGATGGTACCATGATGAAGCAGCAGGAGTTAAATAAGCTGGCAAGGGAAAAAGAATTAAAAATGATTACCATTAAGCAGCTCCAGGAATATCGGAAATGGAAAGATTGTCTTGTTGAGCAGGCAGCAAAAACAAAGATGCCTACTGAATTTGGGGAATTTACGGCTTATGGATATGTAAACAAATTAAATGGTGAGCATCATGTGGCCTTAGTAAAAGGGGAAATTGGAAATGGAGAAGATGTGTTATGTCGAGTTCATTCTGAATGTCTTACAGGAGACTGCTTTGGCTCTCTTCGCTGTGACTGTGGAAAACAGCTGGAGGCAGCTATGGCACAAATTGAAAAGGAAGGAAGAGGTATTCTTCTTTATATGCGTCAGGAGGGGAGAGGAATTGGCCTGATCAATAAACTAAAGGCTTATGAATTACAGGAACAGGGAATGGATACCCTGGATGCAAATCTGGCACTGGGATTTAGAGGAGATGAAAGAGAGTACTACATAGGGGCTCAGATTTTACGCCATTTGGGAGTAAAGAGCCTGAAACTTTTAACCAATAATCCGGATAAGGTATATCAGCTTTCTGAATTTGGAATTGAAATTAAAGAAAGAATAGGGATTGAAATGGAGCCCACAGAATATGACTTGCATTACTTAAGAGTAAAGAAAAAAAGGATGGGACATATTTTAAACTATTAAACAGACATCTTAATTATAACAAAGTACCGAAATTGTATTAATGAGATTATAATGGAAAAAGAAAGGAAGTTTTCACATGAGAGTATTGGAAGGAAAATTAGTAGCAAAGGAAATTAAAGTAGGAATCGTAGCAGGAAGGTTCAATGAATTTATTACCGCTAAATTACTGGGAGGAGCTATGGATGGTCTGGTTCGCCACGATGTTTTGGAAGAAAATATTGATGTTGCCTGGGTACCGGGAGCTTTTGAAATTCCCCTTATTGCCTCTAAAATGGCAAAAAGTAAAAAATATGATGCAATCATTTGCTTGGGAGCAGTAATTAGAGGAAGTACAACTCACTATGATTATGTATGTAGTGAAGTATCCAAAGGAATTGCTTCCGTTTCTTTAAAAGAAGAAATTCCTGTAATGTTTGGTGTACTGACCACGGAAAATATTGAACAGGCTATTGAACGAGCCGGAACCAAGGCAGGAAATAAAGGATATGACTGTGCCGTTGCTGCTATTGAGATGGTAAATCTGATTCGTGAGATTGAAGCGTAAAAAACTTTGCTTTTCATGGACAGAAAGGTTAGAATATAAGAAAATCTTAAGACAAAAGAAAGAGGTTATTATGGAAGATAGATTATGGGTATTCATTATTTGGACAATCATGGGAGTGATATTTGTTTTAGTGGGTATTTATGATATGAATTCTATAAAAGAAAAACCTTTCGGTTTTTGGGCCAATGCTGAGGTAGGACCAATAGAAGAGATAAAAGCGTATAATCGTGCTTTGGGCAGATTGTGGTGTGTGTATGGTATTTTATTTGTTTTAATGGGATTACCATTATTGAATTTCAATGAGCAAAATGAAGGGTTAATTATTATACCTATAGTAGGGACAGTACTGATCAGTATTGGGGCAATGGCTGTTTATACCATTGGGATTGAAGCAAAGTATCGAAAAAAGAAATAATTTATAGTGGGATTGGAAAAGGAAGAAATAGAGTATGCCTATACGGTATGCTCTATTTTATTGACAGTAAAAAATTCAGGGATTACAATTAAACAAAGTTGAATTTGAAAAAAAGGGATGTAGTATATGTGGTTATCGCTCAAAGATTAGCAGTTATGGATAAGTTTAAAAAGAAAATTCAGGAACAAGCAAAAGAAAATCAAGGTACACGTACAGACTTAACTTCTTCTCCAAATGGAGAAAAAGTTAAAAGTACTTATACTGATAAGGAACTTGCAAAAAAGCAGGTGTAGGAACTGGCAGTGTGGCTCGTTATAACAAATATGATAAATAAGTACATAAAATAAGAAATAGTAATTTAATCTAAATTTTTTGATTCTCAGAAAGAATTATTTAAGTATAAATATTTTAATGTAAATTTTAATGAAAATATTGCATATAATAAGGTGGTGATATATAATCGAATTAAGAAGGAGGCTGGTACTATGAATATGACATTATTGGATTTAACTGAAAGACTTGTACCTATATCGGATTTCAGTCAAGGAAAAGCTGGAAAGATTTTTAATGATGTAGCTGAAAACAACAATGAGTATATTGTTTTAAAAAATAATCAGCCGACAGCAGTATTATTATCTGTAAAAGAATATAGAGATACACAAGAAAAAATTGCTAAATTAGAAGCATTTTTAGAAAAAATTGAAAATATGAGATTATTAAAACTTGCAGAACGTAGAGCTGATAGCAATACAACTTCTTTTGAGGGATTTGTAAGTGAACAAGGATTTTCTATGGAAGAACTG
>JAFXGR010000158.1 GCA_017520155.1 Lachnospiraceae bacterium | reverse complement strand
TTCATCTTCACTTTCTCCTCTTATGCCTAGTGCAACGTTTTTAAATTAACTACACCATATGACATGCCTATTTTCCTGATAGCAAAGATTCAAAAAGCCTCAGCGTAGCCCGCTACGCCTACATTTTTTGAACTTCACTCTCAGAAAAATATTCTATGTGAATGACATAGTTATTTAGAAACCGTTACACTAGTATATTTTATTTTACCACAGGTTTACAAAGTATTCATGAAACTGTTAGAATATTATTATAAAAAAAATATTAAAAAATTTTTTTAAAATTAGTATTGACAAAAGGTACTCTCATGTATATGATAATGGTATCAGTAATCATTACTAATTTGAAAGGAGAATAAATGGCACTTAAGTACAGTAGACAACGTGAGGCTATTAAGGAATTTGTAATGACACGTGAGGATCATCCTACTGCAGATGAAGTTTATATGAATGTTCGTCAGGAATTCCCTAATATTAGTCTTGGGACAGTATATCGTAACTTAACTTTATTATCCGATATGGGAGAATTATTAAGATTACGAGTTGGTGATGGAGTTGACCGATTTGATGCAGCAACCCATCCACATTATCATTTTATTTGTCAGGAATGCGGCAGTGTGGAAGACCTTAATGTTCCGATTATGGATGACTTTAATACCCATGCAGGTCAGGGATTTAAGGGACAGATCTTAAGTCATTCCGCTCAGTTTTATGGTAAGTGCGCGAATTGTCTAAAAACAAACTCTTAACACTTTAAATTGCTAAAATTTATAAAATTTTTAATAAAAATTAATTAAAACTAGAGATTTTTTAGATACTTTGTGTTACAATAAATTTGTCAAAAAAATTTTTTTAAGAGAAGGAGAAAAGTGATATGAAATTTGTATGTTCAGTTTGTGGTTATGTTCATGAAGGAGAAATCGCTCCTGAAAAATGTCCTCAGTGTGGAGTTCCTGCTGATAAATTTGTTATGCAGACAGGTACAAGAGAATGGGCTGCAGAGCACGTTGTAGGTGTTGCTCAGGGTTCCAGCGAAGATATTATGGAAGATTTAAGAGCAAACTTTATGGCAGAATGTAGCGAAGTTGGTATGTATCTTGCAATGGGTAGAGTTGCTCATAGAGAAGGATATCCTGAAATCGGATTATACTGGGAAAAAGCAGCTTGGGAAGAAGCAGAACATGCAGCAAAATTTGCTGAATTATTAGGTGAAGTTATTACAGATTCTACAAAGAAGAATCTTGAAATGAGAGTTGAAGCTGAAAACGGTGCAACAGCTGGTAAATTTGACCTTGCTAAACGTGCTAAAGCAGCTAACTTAGATGCTATTCATGATACAGTTCATGAAATGGCTAGAGACGAAGCTAGACATGGTAAAGCTTTCGAAGGCTTACTTGCTAGATACTTCGGTTAATTAGCATTTTTCTTAACCTTTAATCTATAAACCTTTAAAAGAGGGTGGCTCGTTATGGGCTGCCCTCTTCTCCATTTATATTGTATAAATAAATTTCAATATAATATTTCTCTTTTAAATTATCTGATTTTATTTTCTATTAATCTAAATTGACATACATTAATTCTAGTACTATAATTAACGTATATTTTAATATTACTATAGAATAAATTGATAAGAAAGAGGAGAGATTTGGTATGGCTAAGAAAAATGGTGCACAAACAGTGGATGTAGTTGCCGGAAGAAAGATTGTTGTTTCTGCCGGTGTAGGAAAAACAAATGTAGAGGAATTACGATGGCTTACGGATACAGTTCTTGCCAGTGCAAAGGCATGGAAATCCACAGGATGGGCTTATGTTGCTGATTGTTCTCAAATGAGTCCTGTATCTCCTTCTGAAGGCGGCGAACTGGTAACCATGACAAAGAAATTTGTAGAAGCAGGATGTAAGGCTTTTGGTTTTGCCGAAGGAAAATCAGTAATGCTTAAGGTGCAAGCACAGAAAAATACAGAGCGTTCCAATACCGGTGTAGCCGAAGGACATTTTGCTACTGTAGAGGAAGCCTTGGATTGGATAAAAAAAGAATTTAAAATATAAATCAAGTGGATATACATTCCAAAACATTCATTAAATCTTTACATGAACATCATAAATTAAAACATTGTCATAACAAGCCGTCCTGTAATCTTTAGCTTTTTAAAACTAAGGATTACAGGGCGTTTCTTTTTTATGGAGTAAAATATACTTTCCTGTTTTTCTTCTATTTTCTACTATTTCTATAGAATTTTTTATGATATGATATAAGGGTAGGGTTATAGTAAAAGCAGTTAGGATTATACGATAATTTCAAACTTTCTTCTTGCTTTTACTGCAGCAATACAAGTGTCATAACTTGATTGCTCTATTATACGATTTAGGGGATACTGTCAGCTATGAATTTTATTGAAATTGAACCAAAGACACCACTGATGTTACATATTTATAAGGAAAGTAAGCAGCTAAATATTCAGATTCAATTAGAACGACATCTGGATGATACTACTGCTGTTGTTACCTTAAACTACCAAGGAAATCAAGTTCTTAATTTTAATGGTGTTACTATTGATTTGGAGTATGGACTTCAGCAAGCTGCGCCTTATATGTGGAAAAATGTTCGAGTTATCTATCACCGTGGATATTATATCCTAAAGGTATTTGCTCCTGATGGAATTAAAACAAACCGTAGAGATTCCTTCCGTGTTTCCATTGGGGTTAGCGGAAGAACCGATAATCCGGATTTATCTTCCGCTACAGTGAGAGATATCAGTCACTCCGGCTTTGCCTTAGCTTCTAAAAAGCAAGTAGAAAGTCTTTCTCTGGGAGATAACATTGTGGTTACCTTTGATGATATTACCTTCCATATTCGTCTGGAGGGTGTTCTTGTAAGGACAGAGGAAAGAGATGGTATTTTTATTTATGGCTTTAAGTCTACTGTTTTTTCTCCTCATTTGCCTCAATATCTTGCTCTTAAACAGAGACCTGCAGGAGGAAGAGTATTAAAAAGATAATCTTTAATATTGTTTTTAGGTATTCTCTCTACGCCACTCAACAGGTTATTGGCGTAAGTGAAAAAAATAACATCTTCACCTCTTTAATACCATGAAATGGGAAAGGATATTTACTAATGAAACGTTCTTTAACGGAAACCTTAATCCGTGTACTTATTTTATTTCTGGGACTTACTATCGCTCATTTGGGGGTAACACTTTTTTTATTGGCTAACTTGGGTGCAGATCCCTTTAATGTATTTGTCCAGGGTATCTTTCATACAACTTCAGAGATTAATGGATGGCCTATTCATACTCATGGGAATACTCATGTTGCCATCAGCTTCCTTATCATTCTTGTTTTGCTTGTGGTGGATCGCAGCTATATTAAAATTGGTACAGTGCTTTGTATGATTTTTGGTGGTCCAATTATTGATGTCTTCACTCTTTTACTGACACAGCCTTTTACCTATATTACCTCTCTTTTTGCTAAAATTCTTATTAACGGACTGGGCTGCATTATTCTTGCCTTTGGAATGACTATTGTAATGAAGTCCGATGCAGGAACGGGACCTAATGATCTGGTAGGTATCTGTATCAGTGATAAGCTAAAAAAGAATTTTGGTATCATCAGAATGATTGTGGATTTTTCTTTTATTGCTATAGGATTTTTCCTGGGGGGTACCTTTGGAATCGGTACTTTGATTTGTGCCTTTTTGGTTGGTCCTGTAGCCAATATTTTTCTTCCTTTTAATGAAAAATGGATTAATTCTATCATAAAAAAGGTGGTAAAATCCTAACGGGATTTTATCACCTTTTTTTATTTATCTGCTTTTTGTATTTTCTGCCTAATTCCGTTCTTTTTCCTGTTACTCCTCTACAAAGGAATATTTTTATGAGGAATTTTTCCGGGATGCAGCTTTCGATTTTCATACAGAGATAGAATATTTATTAACTTATCTCTTGTTTGTGATGGTAAAATAACTTCATCTACATACCCATTGTGGGCAGCTTCAAAGGGAGTCATTAATTGTTCTTTATATTCCTCCATATAAAGTTCTTTTTCCTGAGGTGATCGGTCTGCATAAAGGACATCTACTGCTGCCGGAGCACTCATTACGGCAATCTCTGCCTTAGGCCAGGCATAAACCATATCTGCTCCCAGTTCCTTACTACACATCGCTAAATAAGAGCCACCATAGGCTTTTCGTAATACTACAGTAATTTTCAGTACTGTTGCTTCACTATAAGCGAAAAGCATTTTTGCGCCGTGCCTTATAATTCCTCTTTGCTCCTGCTCTTTTCCCGGATAAAAACCGGAAACGTCCACCAGATTAAGCAGAGGAAGGTTAAAACTGTCACAGATTCTGATAAAGGAAGCTGCTTTATCTGCTGCATCAATATCAATGCAGCCTGCCTTTTCTTTAGATTGGTTGGCAATAATTCCTATAGGATGACCGCCTATTCTTGCTAACATGGTAATCATGTTGGGGGCATGTTTTTCCTTAATTTCCAGACAGCTTCCTTCGTCGATTAGGCAATAGATTACCTCTTTTGTATCAAAGGTTGTTCTGCTGGAAAGGGGAATTATCTCCTCGATCTGCTTCTGTCTTTCTTTTTTATAAAAAAACTTTGTTTCTAAGGGTGGAGGGGACAGGTAATTGTCCGGAAGATAGCTTAACAGTTTTTTTATCATTTCAATACAGCTTTTTTCACTATCTGTTACCAAGTCTGCCATACCACTGATGGCTGAGTGAATCTGAGTTCCTCCCAGCTCCTCCATACTGACTACTTGACCGATAGCCTCCTTTACTACCTTTGGTCCGGTAATAAACATATTGCTGATACCCTCCACCATAAGAATAAAGTCTGTTAGGGCCGGAGAATAGGAGGCTCCTCCTGCACAATTTCCCATAATAGTAGAAATCTGAGGAATGATGCCAGAGGACTGGACATTGTTATAAAAAATATTTCCGTGACCGGATAAACCCTGAATTCCCTCCTGCACTCTAGCTCCTCCGGAATCAAAGAGACCAATAATGGGAACCTGCATCTTTAGTGCCTTTTCTTGAATATCTGCAATCTTTTTGGCATTCATCTTACCGATGGAGCCGCCAAACACCGTAAAATCCTGGGCATAAACACAGACGGTTCTGCCCTGAATCTTACCTATACCGGAGATTACTCCATCTCCCTCCTGCTTTCTTTTTTCCATGCCAAAGTAGGTACAACGATGCTCTAAGTAAACATTAGCCTCAATAAAGCTGCCCTCATCTAAAAGAAGCATTATTCGCTCCCAGGCTGTGAGCTTACCACTTTCATGCTGCTTTTGCTTTCGCAGATTTCCATGAGCCTTATCTAAACGCTCCTGAAGCTGCTCTTTCTCTCTTTTTTCTTTTCCCATTTTTGCTACCTATTCTTTTCTTCTTTCTCCTCCTCGGGTCTTAAGCCTGCTTTTCCTCCCTCAGATACTTTTTCCTTCTCTGCTTTGGCCCTTGAGGTTGCTTTTCTTCCCTCAGATACTTTTTCTTTTTCTGCTTTGGCCCTTGAGCTTGATTTTCTTCCCTCAGATACTTTTTCTTTTTCTGCTTTGGCCCTTGAGCTTGCTTTTCTTCCCTCAGATACTTTTTCCTTCTCTACTTTGGCCCTTGAGCTTATTTTTCTTCCCTCAGATACTTTTTCCTTTTCTGCTTTGGCCCCTGAGCTTGCTTTTCCTCCCTCAGATACTTTTTCCTTCACTGCTTTGGCCCATGAGCTTGATTTTCTTCCCTCAGATAATTTTTCATTTTATGCTTTGGCACATGAGCTTGATTTTCTTCCCTCAGATACTTTTTCTTTTTCTGCTTTGGCCCTTGAGCTTG
>JAFXGR010000157.1 GCA_017520155.1 Lachnospiraceae bacterium | reverse complement strand
TCGTATTCCGGAAAGAACTCCTTTTGTAGGAAAGAATTTTAATGTAACAAGAGCAGGAATTCATGCAGATGGTTTATTAAAAAATGAAGAGATTTACAATATCTTTGATACGGAAAAATATTTAAAAAGACCGGCTTTATGTGCAATCAGCAATACCTCCGGCCTGGCAGGAATTGCTCACTGGATTAATCAGTATTTTAAACTAAGTGAAAGTCAGCAGGTAGATAAAAACAGTCCTATGGTAAAGGTGATTAAGGAGTGGGTGGATAAAGAATATGAATCCGGAAGAGTTACCGTGGTGACAGAGGAAGAGATTTTAACAATTATTCAAAATACGGCCTGTGATTTAGGAATTGATTTAAAAAAGTAATAGTTCAGTTATGGCCAATCATTAACTGATTGGTCATAAGAGAAAGAGAAACTATAGATAATGCAGCCCCCACCTGGCTGAAGGTGACTTTAAATGTGGTGCTTGTCTGTAACAGAAAGCAGAAGGCTGAACTGTTACAATTAAAAAAATAAGAAAAGAGGGACTATGGTGAAGCAGGAAGGAACAGATAAGTTTTCTTTACGTGGAAAGGTATTTCATAAAATAAGAGAAGATATTCTAAGCGGAAAATATAAGGATAATGAGGAATTAAAAGAGGTAGCCATAGGAGAAGAACTGGGGGTCAGCAGAACACCCGTAAGAGAAGCTTTCCGTCAACTGGAATTAGAGGGTTTAATTCAGATTATTCCCAATAAAGGGGCTTACGTAACGGGAATCTCCATTAAAGATGTGAAAGATATCTATATGATTCGTTCACTTTTGGAAGGTCTTTGTGCCAGATGGGCAACAGAAAATATTACAAAAGAGCAGCTGGAAGAAATGGAAGAAAATGTATACCTTACTGAATTTCATGCAGGAAAAGGTCATAATGATCAGATTGCTGCTTTAGATAACAGATTTCATGAAATTATGTATGAGGCCTGTAACTCAAAAATGCTGGAGCAGCAGCTTCGTGCTTTTCATGATTATGTACTCAGAGTTCGAAAAAAAACATTGTCCCAGGGAAAAAGAGGAACCCAGTCTAATCGGGAACATAAGTTGATTTTAGAAGCGATTAAAGAAGGAAATCCTGAGAAAGCAGAACAGGTGGCAAATAAGCATGTGATGAGTGCTTATGAAAATATGGTAAAAAACGGCTTATATGAAGCCTATGCCAACAGTAACGAAAAAAACGAGGAAAATTAGGAGGCAGCAATGGAAAAAATTAAAATGACCACCCCTTTAGTAGAGATGGATGGGGATGAAATGACAAGAATTTTATGGAAAATGATAAAGGATGAGCTGTTATTACCATTTATCGATTTAAAAACAGAATACTATGATTTGGGTTTGGAGCATCGTAATGAGACTAATGATCAGGTAACTGTTGATTCTGCTAAGGCAACATTAAAATATGGTGTTGCGGTAAAATGTGCTACAATTACTCCCAATGCAGCAAGGATGACAGAATATGATTTAAAGGAAATGTGGAAAAGTCCCAACGGAACCATTAGGGCAATTTTAGATGGAACAGTTTTTCGTACCCCTATTGTGGTGAAGGGAATTGACCCTTGCGTAAAAAACTGGGAGAAACCCATTACTCTTGCCAGACATGCTTATGGTGATGTATATAAGAATGCAGAAATTAAGATTCCCGGTGCAGGAAAAGCTGAACTTCTATTTACGGCAGAAGACGGGACGATAATCAGAGAAGAAATCCATAATTTTACCGGACCGGGTATACTTCAGGGGATGTATAATACGGAAAGCTCCATAAAAAGCTTTGCCAAAGCATGTTTTAATTATGCACTGGATACAAAGCAGGATCTTTGGTTTGCAACAAAGGATACTATTTCTAAAAAATATGATCATACTTTTAAGGATATTTTCCAGGAAGTATATGATCAGGAATATGCAAAAAAATATGAAGAAGCGGGAATTGAATATTTTTATACCTTAATTGATGATGCTGTAGCGAGAGTAATGAAGGCAAAGGGCGGATTTATTTGGGCTTGTAAAAATTATGATGGGGATGTCATGAGTGATATGGTTTCTTCAGCCTTTGGCTCTCTGGCGATGATGACCTCAGTGTTAGTTTCTCCCACAGGTGTTTATGAATATGAAGCAGCCCATGGTACTGTGCAAAGACATTATTATAAACATTTAAAAGGTGAGGAGACCTCCACTAACTCAGTAGCCACTATTTTTGCCTGGACAGGTGCCTTAAGAAAGAGAGGAGAGCTGGATCAGCTTCCTCAGCTTGTTGAATTTGCAGATAAGCTGGAAAAAGCAACCTTATCTACTATTGAAGGAGGAAAGATGACAAAAGATCTTGCCTTAATTACCTCTTTAGAAAATGTTACTGTTTTAAACAGCGAAGAATTTATCCGGGAAATCAGAAAAGAACTGGAACAGTTATTTTAGAAGTGTATTAACTTTATCAAATAAGGGGTTCAAAAGTCTAACTAACAGGTCAGGCTTTTGAACCCCTTATCTTTTATTTGTTATTTGGCAGCCGAGAGTTCTTCACTGATGGTTTCCCAAAGCAGCATTTTTTCCATTAATTCTTCTTCCAACTCTTCTTTTTCCTTTTGCAGCTCTTGTAATTTTACTGAATTACTGCAATATTCGGGAAGAATCATCAAATGATCAATTTCTTCCATTCTTGATTCAATGTAGGCAATACGATCCTCTGTTTTTACAAGCTCACGCTCTTTCTTTCTGATGGCAGCCTGTTCTTCTTTTCTTTGTTTATATTCCAGCTTCTTATCTAAATTTCCTTCTTTGGGGGAGGAAACTCCATTATGTTTAGAAAATACAGGAAGAGAATCTTCCATAATTCCAATTTGAGGTTTCTTTTCTAAATAGTAATCATAATTTCCCAGATAATTGGTAAAGGTTTTCCCGGCCAACTCCAGAATACGAGTAGCTGTCTTATTAATAAAGTATCTGTCATGGGATACATAAATTACAGTGCCCTGATAGCTGTTAATGGCAGATTCCAGGATTTCCCGTGACATAATATCCAAGTGGTTGGTAGGCTCATCTAAAATTAAGAAATTACTTTCCGATAACATAAGCTTTGCCAAAGAGACTCTGCCTCGTTCACCACCACTTAAAGAAGAAATTTTTAAAAATACATCATCTCCGGTAAAAAGAAAGGCAGCTAAAGTATTTCGGATTTCCGTGTTGGTTAAATGAGGATAAGCATCGGAAATTTCTTCAAAAACAGTTTTTTCCCCATGAAGAACCTGGTGCTCTTGGTCATAGTAGCCAATGGTTACATTAGTACCAAGCTTTAGGGTACCCCGGTCAGCCTCCATCATTTGATTAATAATTTTTAATAAAGTAGTTTTTCCTGTGCCGTTATCTCCAATAACTGCTACATGCTCACCACGTTTAACTTCAAAACTAAGATTTTCAAATAAGTTATGGGCAGGAAAGGATTTGGATAATCCTTCAACAGATAAAACATCGTTGCCGCTGGTAATACGGGGAGTTAAACTTAGCTTCATTTCTGAATTTACTTCAGAAGGCTTTTCCAGACGGTCTATTTTATTTAATGCTTTTTCACGGCTTTCTGCACGTTTTATGGATTTTTCACGATTAAAGGATTTTAATTTTTCAATTACTTCTTCCTGATGTTTGATTTCTTGCTGCTGCTTTAAATAGGCCTGTAACAGACTGGCCCTCAGCTGCTCTTTTTTGAGAGAATAGGCAGAATAATTTCCGCTAAAAACTGTACATTTTGTTTGATCTAATTCAATTACCTTTTGGGTAATTTTATCTAAGAAGTAACGGTCATGGGAAACAATTAATACAGCACCCTTGTAATTCATAAGATAAGTTTCCAGCCAGGCAATGGAATTCATATCTAAATGGTTGGTAGGCTCATCCAGAATAATCAGGTCAGGATTAGTAAGCAAAAGTTTTCCTAAAGCTACTCTTGTTTTTTGCCCTCCGGAGAGAGTAGAGAGTAAACGGTGAAATTCCTCCTGGGAAAAACCAAGACCCTTTAATACTCCCGTTAATTCACTTTGATACTGATATCCTCCCTGACGTTCAAACTGCTCGGTCATCAGAGCATACTGCTTCATAATTTCCGGAAGTTCTTCCTGGGAACAGTCTTTCATTCTTTTTTCAGCATTTCGTATCTCGTGCTCCAGATTAAGTAACGGAAGTTTTACCTGAAGGAGATAATCATAAATGGTAGTTTCCTCTGAAATATCATTATGCTGTGCCAAATAACCAAAGGTTTTCCCTTTGGAAAAGGTAACCAGACCTTCATCGGCAGAAAGTGCACCTACAATAATTTTGAGAAGGGTGGTTTTCCCAACACCATTAATTCCCACTAAGGCTGCTTTATCGTAATCTTCTAAATGAAAAGATACATTTTTTAAAATACTTTTTTCCGAAAATGATTTTGAAATATTGGAAACGGACAGAATCATATTAAGCTTATCCTTTCTTTTCTAAATGATGAATAATAATCTACCTCAGTGTAAAAGGTTTTTAAGGAGAAGTCAATTGTTTGACAAGAGTTTAACAGTTAGTTATAATAAAAAATATTAGATTTATTAATGTATTGTGGGAGGCAAACCATGGAAGAAAAAGAAATATCACAGGCGGTCATAAGCAGATTACCCCGGTATTTACGTTACCTTACGGAACTTAAAGATGAGGGAGTTGAAAGAATATCTTCTCAGGAGTTAAGTAAGAGAATGCAGGTTACAGCTTCTCAGATCCGTCAGGATTTAAATCATTTCGGTGGTTTTGGACAGCAGGGATATGGCTATAATGTAGAATCTTTGGTAACCGAAATTGCCAAGATCTTAGGCTTGGATCAGGAGCATTACATTGTCATTATCGGTGCGGGAAATTTAGGACAGGCATTGTTAAATTATGCGAATTTTTCAAGAAGAGGATTTATTTTTAAGGGGATTTTTGATTCTAATCCGGCGCTTCACGGCATGAAAATCGGGGAAATAGAAGTGCGGCCAATGGAGGAATTGAAAAGTTTTATCAAAAAAAATAATATAGATATTGCTGTTTTGACCATACCAAAAACAAGTGCAGTGGAGGTTACAAGACAGTTGGTAGACTGCAGTATAAAGGCAATTTGGAATTTTGCTCATGTGGATTTGGATGTTCCCGATGAAGTACAGGTGGAAAATGTACACTTATCCGACAGTTTAATGAAACTTTCTTATAATATCTGTAGAAATAAAAAAGCTGAAAAAGACAGCTAAGAGGAAAAGTATTTAAGAAACATAAAGACAACAGGAAGAAGAAAGCTGAATTGTTACCAATAAAAGAGGAAAAATCAGTAAAAATAGAGGTTGATCGGGGTATGGGAAAAGACGAGATATTTGAAAAGGCACTAAAGGGTAAGAGAGTCCCTGTGTTAACATTAGATAATAAATGGCATAGATTGTTTTCCATGATGGACCCGGATAAAATTTTGAAGGAAACGGAAAATGAGTTAAACACCCTTTTAAAAAGACAAGGAAAATTAAATACAGAGTCTAAAAGTATTAAAGCCATAAAAAAGAAGCTTATGGATGAAATTGTGCAGCTCATGGATTCCAATGATAAGTCCTCGGAAAAAAAGGTGGAAGAGAACAGACGTCTGATTGAAGAGTGTAATGAAAAGCTGGAAGAATATCAGGATGAACTTTTGGATATCCCTGTATTGATTAATGAAGTAAATCACCGATTGATGATTCGAACGATGGAATTATGTTATGATTTGCTTCAGAGCAATACAACAGAAATCCAGGAGATTTCAGAATGGATTGCCAAAATAAGAGTAGAATTAAAAAAGAATATTATAAGAAAACAAGAAAAGGAAATAAAAAATTTCGAGCTTTATTCTTATATGCATGATATTTTTGGTGCTGATGTTATTGAAATTTTTGATCTGAAGTATAATCCCATGGAAACTATGCTTAAGAAAAAAGAGGCACAAAATGAAAGCAATTGAGTATATCCTCACAGGGAAGGAAATGCAGCTTTATGATAAAAATACCATAGAAAAGCTGGGAGTTCCTTCTCTTGTTTTAATGGAACAGGCTGCACTTGCGGCATTAGAAGAAATAGAAAAGGAGATGCCTCTTAGGAATAAGAGGATTTTAATTTTATCCGGGACGGGAAATAATGGGGGCGATGCTTTGGCCTTGGCTCGTCTTTTATGGTTAAAAGAGGCCTTGGTAAAGGTGGTGCTTGTAAGTAATTCTTTGCCGAAAAAAATCTCCTTTACCAATGAAGCAGGACAACAATATGAAATAATACAAAAAATGGGAATCCCTGTTGTTACCGAATTACCATCTGATTCATATGATATGATTATAGATGGTATTTTTGGTGTAGGATTAAATCGAAAAATAGAAGGAAAAACAGCAGAACTGATTGCACTGGTTAATAGCTATAGTGGAAGAAAAATTTCTTTGGATATTCCCTCAGGAGTTGATGCAACTACGGGACAAATTCATGGTGTGGCTTTTTATGCCCATAAAACTATTACTTTTGCTTTTTACAAAAGAGGATTATTTTTCTCTCCGGGAAGTGAATATTGTGGAGAGAGGATAAAGAAAACCATTGGTATTACCCAGCATAGTTTTTTGGGAAGTAAGCCTAAGATGGCAGCATTGAATGAAAAAATCACCTCCTATCTTCC
>JAFXGR010000012.1 GCA_017520155.1 Lachnospiraceae bacterium | reverse complement strand
AGCGCCTGCTGAACACCCTCACCGGATACATCTCTGGTAATGGAAACATTTTCACTTTTTTTGGTAATCTTATCGATTTCATCGATATAAATAATTCCTTTTTGCACTCTTTCTATATCATAATCAGAATTCTGCAAAAGCTTCAGCAGAATATTTTCTACGTCTTCTCCCACATATCCTGCCTCTGTTAAGGTAGTTGCATCTGCAATAGCAAAGGGTACATTAATAATTTTTGCCAAGGTCTGTGCAAGATAAGTTTTTCCGGAACCTGTGGGACCAATCATAATGATATTACTTTTTTGAAGTTCAATATCATCCTGATCCTTTCCGGCTATAATTCTTTTATAATGATTGTAAACAGAAACTGCCAAAACCTTCTTTGCCTGTTCCTGTCCAATAACGTAATCATCCAGATGCGCCTTAATTTCCACCGGCTTTAGCAGGTTGATTTCGCTATCTTCAATTCCTTCTTCCTCTTCTTCATACTCTTCTTCAATAATATCTGCGCAGATTTCCACACATTCATCACAAATATAAACACCGGAAGGCCCGGCAATCAGTTTTCTTACCTGATCCTGTGTCTTATTACAAAAAGAGCATCTAACATCAGAATTTTTTGCCATATTAACTCCTAAACTATCTTATTTTCCTGTGATTTCACTGTGAGAAGTAAAAATTGCATCAATAAGACCGTATTCCTTTGCTTCTTCTGCTGTTTTCCAATTATCACGTTCTGTATCTGCTGCAATTACTTCAATATCTTTTCCTGTATTCTCTGCCAAAATCCGATTCAGTTTTTCCTTTGTTCTTAAGATATGCTTTGCTGCAATCTCAATCTCTGTTGCCTGTCCTCTGGCTCCCCCAAGAGGCTGATGAATCATAATTTCTGCATTAGGCAGGGCATAACGCTTTCCTTTTGCTCCCCCTGCCAGTAAAAAGGCTCCCATGCTGGCTGCCATACCGATACAAACGGTGGAAACATCACATTTAATAAAATTCATAGTATCATAAATTGCCATACCGGCAGTTACAGAACCCCCGGGACTGTTAATGTACAAATGAATATCCTTCTCCGGATCCTCTGCCTCTAAAAATAATAACTGGGCTACTACTAAAGATGCTGTTACATCATTTACTTCTTCACCCAAAAAGATAATTCTTTCTTTTAATAATCTGGAATAAATATCGTAAGACCTTTCCCCTCTGCTGGTCTGTTCAACAACAACTGGTACTAAACTCATTTTACCTCCGTTTCAAGCAATCTTTGCTTTTTGTCTTCCTATTTCAAATCTCTGCTCCAAAAAAACTCCCCTTTCCCATTTTCCGGAAAAGAGAATTCTCTTAAGCACTATGTTTATCATAAATCCTTAGATACACAGCAGGGGCTACCATCCTGGGCAGCCCCTTTTTTACTGTATACTTATCTTTTGAATTTTGCAACTGATTTATTACTATTTAATATAAATTTTAGTTTTCTTCTTTTTCTTCTGCTTTAGCCTTTTTTGCTCTTGGCTTTACTTCCTTTGCATTATCTACTGCAAAATCTGCCGCTTTACGAACAGCAATATCATCCATAATCTGTTTCTTTGCCTCTTCGCCAAACATTTCTCTTACTTTTTCCACATCCATATGATATGCTTCTGCCATCTTTGTAAGTTCTGCATCATATTCCTCTTCAGAAGGTACAATGTTTTCTGCTTTTACAATTGCTTCCAGTACAAGACGGGATTTAATCTTATCTTCTGCCTGAGGTCTAACCTGTTCAATCATTTTTTCCATGGTTAAACCGGTAAACTGGAAGTACTGCTCCATGGAAAGTCCCTGAGACTGCATTCTTTGTGCAAACTCATCCACCATCTGTCTTTGCTGTGTTTCGATCATGGCTTCCGGAATATCCATTTTTGAATTTTCAATGATGGCTGTAATTACTGCATCTTCCTTTGCGTTTCTCACATCAGCTTCTCTTTTTGTCATCAGCTGTGCTTTTACATCTGCTTTGTATTCTTCTAAAGTATCAAATTCAGAAACCTCTGCTGCAAATTCATCATCCAGTTCAGGAAGCTGTTTTTCTTTAATTTCTTTAATCTGTACTTTAAATACTGCAGGCTTTCCTGCTAAATCTTCTGACTGATAATTTTCAGGGAAGGTTACGTTAACCTCTACTTCTTCTCCGATGTTTTTACCGATTAACTGATCTTCAAATCCGGGAATGAACGCACCTGAACCAATGGTAAGAGGATAGTTTTCTCCTTTTCCTCCTTCAAAAGCAACTCCATCCTTAAAGCCTTCAAAATCAATTACCGCCTGATCTCCTTCTTTTACGGCTCTATCTGTTACGGAGATATTTCTTGCATTGCGTTCTCTTTCTTTTTCCAGTTCCGCAGCCAGTTCTTCTTCTGTTACTACTGCTTCTACCTTATCTACTTTAATTCCTTTGTATGCTCCCAGCTCTACTTCCGGCTTTAAGGCAACTTCTGCCGTAAAGATAAAGGGTTTTCCTGCTTCTAACTGCACAATGGCAATCTTAGGAGAAGAAACAATATCTTCTTCACATTCATCATAAGCTTTTTCATAAGCTGCAGGAATCAGTTCATTGGCAGCATCCTCGTAAAAAACTTCCTTTCCATACATTTTTTCTACCATCTGACGAGGCACTTTTCCTTTTCTGAAACCGGGAATATTAATGTTCTTTTTCTGCTTCTGGAATACCTTCTCAATAGCTTTTTCTAATTCTTCAGCACTTACTTCAATAGTAAGCTTTGCCATATTGTTTTCTAATTTTTCTACCTGTAAACTCATTGACTCTATTTCCTCCTGTTTATTCTTTCGTTATCACCTGTTTATTTGTAAGCACTTCTCTGCCCACAATTGCCCCACAATTATAGCATAGAACTTTTACAATTACCAGTATTTTTTATTTTTACCCTATTTCATTTGCACAGCACATTAAAAAGTAAAAAATTTCCAACATAATATTTCTTGTACAGCACAAAATAATATCAAGATAAGTGATACAAACACAGCTTGCCTGCAAATAGCTTTTATTTGTTAAGATAAGCCGTTTTGTAAAGCTTATCTTACAAATAAAACGTATGTTAACGGAGGTAATCAAGATGAATAACAGAAGTAAATCTATGGAAGTACCTGAAGCAAAGGCAGCAATGGATCGTTTCAAAACAGAAGTAGCTGCTGAATTAGGTGTTAATTTAAAGGAAGGTTACAACGGAGATCTTACCAGCCGTGAAGCCGGTTCCATCGGTGGAGAAATGGTAAGAAGAATGATTAAAAAACAGGAAGAACAGATGAAATAAATTTCTGTTAAAAAAGGGGAGACCTAATGGCCTCCCCTTCTTTTTCTTACTCTTGATAAACAATTGCTTTTGCCAGTTTATTGGCTTCTTCTTCTCCCTTAACTAAGGCTACAATCTGTAAGCCAAAGTCTATGGCTGTACCCATTCCTCTGGAGGTTATGATATGTCCTGAACAGATACAAGGCTCAAAGCCCACCAAGGCGCCTTCCAGCTGTTCCTCCATTCCGGGATAGCAGCAGGCCTTTTCTCCCCTTAAGATTCCCAGCTTCCCCAATACTGTAGGTGCGGCACAAATCGCTGCAACATATTTTTTTTGCTCATGAAAAGCCTTAATTTGTTCTGTCAATACCCTACAGTTTCCTAAATTCAAGGTGCCCGGCATTCCTCCGGGAAGTACAATCATCTCTACCTGTTGAAAATCTACTTCTTCCAACGTTTTATCCATAGCTGCTGTAATTCCATGAGAGCCTGTTACTTCTTTATCCTTACTTACCGATACCATCCAGGTTTCAATTCCCGCTCTTCTGGTAAGGTCTACTACGGTTAACCCCTCAATTTCTTCAAATCCTTCTGCAAAAAATACTGCAATTGCCATGTTTTTCTCCTCCTTTTCTTTTTTATCCTATTTCTTCCATAGAAATACTTTGTTTTGCACTATAATTACAAATTAACAGCTCTACACTTAAGCGATCGTTGATTATTCCTTTTTTTACCTGCTCATCAGCCTGAACACAATCCTCTAAAGCCTGCCTTAATTCTGCTGTTTTAAACTTTTCTGCCTGCTTTATATATTTTCCTACTACAAATTCATGAAGCCCCGTTTTTTTTGCCATCACCGAGGCAGGATAGCCTTTTTTTCTCAGTTCCTTTACCTGTAAAAGAAGATTAAACTGCCGTCCTAACAGTGCTAAAATTCTCATTGGCGGTTCCTTTAGCGTAAGTAAATCGTAATACAGCTTCAAGGCTTTTTTCTGTTCTCTGGCAGCAATGGAATTCATCATGTCAAAAATCTGATTCTGAATTCTTCTGGTACATACAGCATCCACATCCTGGACAGTTACCTCTTCCTTATCCATACAGTAACATAGTAATTTTTCCACCTCTATTTTAATCACGGACATATCTGTCCCCACCCGCTCTAAAAGGTAATTCATAGTGGATGTGGTAATTTGCTTCTTTTCCTTCTGTAACAGTCCAAAAATCCACTTTTTTAATGTGGTCTCATCCTGTTCTTTAAACTCTGCAATTCTTCCGTATTTCTTTACTGCTTTATATAATTTGCTTCTTTTATCAATTTGCTCTTCCACAAAAAGAATACAGGTAGTTTCACAAAGTTCTCCTAAATACTCTGCGATCTGTTCTCCTCCCTTTTGAAACCATCCCGTATCTTCCAGCAGAATAACTCTTCTTCCCGCAAAAAAGGGAAGAGTTTCTGCCAAATCAATAATTTCTCCCGGCTGAATATGTTTTCCCTCAAAATAATGACAGTTCATCGTATCTTCCTTAGGAATAAGAGCCTGTCTTAGACGATCCCGGTACTGCTTTCTTAAATATGCTTCTTCTCCAAACAACAGATATATTTGGCCAAATTCATTCTTTTTAATGTCCTGAAGTAATCCCTGCATAATGTTTCCGTTTCTATTTTTCTATTCCCTGTGATTCTTCTTGTATCATACCATAGTTTTTTGTTTTTTTCATTTTTCTTTTATAACTAATCTGCCTTTAAGGACAGAAGGTATCTGCCTTCCAAAACGTCCCCTTCTTATTGACCTTAATGGTAATGGCTCCTCCTTCTCTTGTATCTAAAATTTTAACTCCGTATTTTTCTAAACGTTTCAAGGTTTCTTCTGCAGGATGTCCGTAACGGTTATCCCTTCCGCAGGAAATCAACCCCAGCTTTGGTCTTATCTGCTGTAAAAATTCCTCTGTGGTGGATCCCTTAGCTCCGTGATGAGCCACTTTTAAGATTTCATACTGCTTATGAGTATACTGCTTCTTGTTTTTCAAACAGGCTGTAAGTTTTTCCTCTCCCCTTCCTTCCACATCTCCTGTAAGCAAAAGAGTAAATTCCCCATAAGAAATATCTAAAACCATACTATCCTCATTAGCATTATCTGTATAATCTCCTTCTCTGGGATGAAGGCAAAGAATTTCCATTTTTCCATCTAAAATACGATCTTCTCCTTTCATAAACACCGTCTGTATTTTCTTTTCCTCTGCCAAGAAAAGAAGTTCCTCCAGCTTTTGTTTCTGCTCTGTTAGTTTTTTTATTTCTTTAGGTAAAACTAAATAACTAATTTTTATCCTTTCCTTATCCATTGCCTCTAAAAGTTCTAAAATTCCGTTATAATGATCTTCATCCAGATGGCTGATAAAGACAGCCTCTATGTTCCCATAACCCTTATATTTAAGAAAGGGAAGAAGGCGATATTTTCCTACTCTGGATATACTGCTGCTGCCGCAGTCGGATATATATACTTTTTGGTTAGCGTTTCTGATAATCACACAATCTCCCTGTCCCACATCCAACATGGTAATTTCAAAACCACCGGGAATCCTACAAGTCAAAAAGGTAAGAAGAAGAAACAGAAAAATTCCATTCCAGAAATTGGGATAAAGTTTTTTTATGTCTTTTGGGGAAGTTACTATACGAAGTAAAAGAAATAACAGAAGATAGTAAAGAAAAATACGGCCTTTCCCCACTGCTCCCAGATAACCATCCTGAAAGGGCAGCTGTTCAAAAAGGTAGCAACATTGTTCATAAAATGCCAGAATTATCCGAAGGCTTATGATAAAAATATGCTGAATCCACATTAAAATGTCAAAAGGGGGCAGAATAGAAATAAGAAAAGAACATAGAAGTAAAAGAATTCCCCCTGCCAGTATAAATGCCATAGGCGGAAGAATTAAAAGATTTAAAAAAACACTATACCAGGAGAATGCTCCGTAATTAACCAGTAAAACGGGAAGGGTGGTTAACGAGGCAGAAAGACTGATCGTTAAGGATTTCCACAGCTTGTTCTCCCAAGGAAAAATCATATGAATTGCCGGTGCTGCATATACCACACCGATTACTGCCAAAAAGGAAAGCAAAAAACCACTGTTTTCCATAACATAGGGATTTTTCCAAAGCAGAATTGCTGCTGCCAGTCCCAAGGCACTAAGACTGTCATAGGTCCTTCCCAAAATTTTTCCCAAAAGGGTCATGACAAACATTATGGTTGCCCGCAGCGTGGAAATGGAAGCTCCACTAAAAAAACAAAAGAGAATCATTATTGTGCAAGCGCTAAGCTCCGGTACCACCCAAACAGGCAGTATTCTCTTTAGTATGGTATAAATACCATTTCCTAAAAGCATAAGGTGAAGACCGGAAATAGCCAAAATATGAGAAATACCATTTCTTTGATACATCTCCTTGCTTTCCTCTTCCAAAAAACTTTTTTCTCCCAAAATCATGGCGCTAAGCAGTGCACCTTCTGTTTCTCCTAAAAGCTGCCGTAATTTTGCAGAAGCCTTTACTCGAAGATGCCACAATGCTTCCCCAAATTTTTGGTAGGAGGCTGACTTTTTTATCAGCTCTTTCCCCCGAAACTCTCCTAAGATCCCCTGAGAATGGTACCATTTTCCCAAATCAAACTGACCGGGATTTTTACTCTCCTCCCAGGGAGAAAAAGATGCCTTTACCAAAATCTTTTGCCCCAGCAAAAGCTCCTCTCCTGTGGTAAGACGAAGAAGATAATTTCCCTTAAGAGGCAACAGCTTTTCCTCTCTTTTTAATACTACTTCTGCTAACCTTAACTCCCAACCTTTACCGTAATACCCTTCTTTTTCCTGCTTTTGTGTAATTCTTCCTGTTAAAAGTACCTCTGTCTCCAAAAATCCTGCTGTAGACTCCTTCCAGCTTCTGCTTTCTACAAATACGCTTAAGATTAGAAAGAACAAGCCTGCCAGCCAGCACATGGGCCGCTTCATTCATTGCTCCTTCCCTCTTTTGTCAGTTGAAGATTTCTTTCAAACAGAGCAGTAAACTGATATTTTTCTCCAAACGTTACCTTTGTATCTCCTTCAATGGCAAACTGTACCTTTACAATTCCCGGAAGCTCTGTCAGAGAATTTACCAGAGAAAATAAAGTAATATCGGGAGTCACACTTTCCATGGGAGTCAAAAAATGATTGCTTAGATTTACATAGCAGATTCCATCCTTAACACTGACTCCTATGATTTTCGTTTCTTTATTTACCGTGGGATAAATCTCCGATACATAATTCTTACTATTTAACGGACCGGCCACAATCTGTTCCACCACCAGCTTCTCTAAAGATATATTCGTATTATAATGAAGTTTTCGGTTTACCTTTACCAAACTGTCTCCTGTGGCATTGGCAAAATAGAGGTTAATTGTGGTTTCCTCGTATTTTTTCATCTCCTGACCGGTATTATCCAAGAAGGAATCTGAAGATAACACTCCCACTTCTTCTCCCAAGGAATCTGCCAGATTTTTCCCTTCCACCTGAAAAAGAACTAACTGAACAAAGTCCAACTGAGTCAAGGTTTTTACAATAGCTGCTCTTGCCAACACTTCCCTGGTAAAATGCTGCATTTCATATTCCTTAGAAAAATTTAAGGTTACCTGACTTTCTCTTACAATACAGTCCTTCACTAAAAATCCCCTTATGGCAGACTGTAATCCCGGTTCCTTGGGCTGGCTTTCCAAAGCATTTAAAAGCTCTCTGACTAAATCCTCCCTTTCTTTTGGCGTATGAACCGCCTCATAGGGCATGGATATGATTTCTGTTTCCTCTTTATTTAAGTAAAACACCTGAAGCTGCTGTCCAACCTGTTCTGAACTCTTCCCACATGCTGCTATAACACCCAGAAGAAGAAACAGAAACGCCGACAGAACAACTCTCTTTCCTTTTTTCATTCTCTTTCCTTTCTTTCTCTCCTACTTACTATAGGTCAAAGGAATTTTTACAAGGAAGGTAGTTCCCTCCTTCAATACACTGGATACCTGAATAGCTCCTCTATGCATCAGAATAATATTCCTTGTAATAGAAAGCCCCAATCCGCTTCCCCTGATTTCACCCGAATGAGATTTATCCACCCGGTAAAATCGTTCAAAAATATGTTCCAGTTCCTCCTTGGCAATACCAATTCCCGAATCCTCTATGGTGATTGTTGCAAACTGATGATCCGCATCTAAGCTGACCTTCACCCAGCCTTCAGGACGATTATACTTAATGGCATTTTCAATCAGGTTGGAACAAGCCAAGGTAATTTTAACTTCATCCACCTCGGCCAATACGGGACGATTGCTTTCTAAGATCAATTCAATATTTTCTTTTCTTGCAATGGGTCCCAGCCGTTTCATTAAAAGTTCCAAAAGAGCATTCATATCTGTCCCCTGGATATTTAGCTCTCCCTTTGTTTTATCTACCTTTACCAAAGACAAAAGATCATTAATAATTCTGTTTTCTCGTTCAATTTCCGCCGCAATATCTTCCATAAATTCCTGGTACAGCTCCTCCGGAACCTGACTTTGTCCAATTAAAGAATCAGCCAATACCTTCATAGAAGTAAGGGGTGTTTTCAATTCATGAGATACATTGGAAACAAATTCCTGTCTGGACTGATCCAAGGTTCTCATTCTCCGCAATACCTTATTAAAGGCATCTACTATGTGCTGGGTTTCTTCATAATCCGGCACCGAAAGAGCCTCATCGGTAAATCCTTCCTTTACCTCACTGATGGCTTTCGTCACCTTCTGAAAAGGCAATAATAAAAATTTGGAAATCATCCAGCTGCATAAAAGAATTAAAATAGCCAGCACTACCTCTAAAACAAAAGCTTTTCTTTCCAAAAGGCTTACCGTTAAAGCAATGGTTCCGGTGGAAATACTGCACAGCAAAACACCCTGTATCTCTTCCTGCCTTTTAGCATCCACCATGTTTAAGATAGGAATAGTAATTTCAATAAATCCATCCTTCTTGTCATAGGAGGTAATTTCTTCTCCCCGAAAGCACCGTACTACCTCCTCTGAAATTACCGTTTTCCCTTCACTGATTCCATAAGTATCCTTTACCACCTTAAAATTTTTATTAATCACAAGAACTCTTCCGTCATACAGATTGGAAAGCTGATTCAGCTCTGCATTAATTACTTCTGACCCTGCATCTACCAGATAATGATAGGTAATTAAGTGATTAGCAATAATTTTAACTTGATTTGATACCTCTGAAATCTTTACATTAACGGCTCTTTCTTCATAATTTTTTAAAAGTACCTTTCTTGTAAGATGACCGGGAACCAGACCTACCAATATTAAAAGCAGAAAAATACGAATTCTTAGACTGCGAAACAGCGTAATCTGATTCATTCTTTTTTTGATTTTTTCCCACATAAATGCCTCTGTTAATTCTTAAAAAAGTAACCTGTTCCCCATTTTGTATGGACAAAGCCGGGATCGCTGGGATTTTCTTCAATTTTTTCTCTCAGTCGACGAACATGTACATCTACTGTTCTTACATCTCCCGGATAATCTGCTCCCCATACCAGTCTAAGCAACTCTTCTCTTCCGTAAACCCTGTTCTGATTTAATACCAGAAGTTCCAAAAGATCATACTCCTTAGTCGTCAAATTTATTTCTGTCTCATTGATATACACACGTTTATCATGGCGATTCAGTTTTAATTTTCCCGCCTCCAGAATTTCATCCCGAGTCTTTTCCTTCCCGGATACCCTTCTTAGGATTGCCTTCATTCTGGCCTTAACCTCTAAAATATTAAAGGGCTTAGTAATATAATCATCGGCACCGTATTCCAGCCCCATAATTTTATCCATATCTTCTCCTTTGGCTGTGAGCATAATAATAGGTACCTGGGAAAACTCCCTTATCTGCTGGCATACCTCCAGGCCATTAATTTTAGGCAGCATTAAATCAAGCAAAATAATGTCATAGGTCTGGCTTTTTGCCTTTTCTAAAGCCTCCTCTCCATCATAAGCCACATCCACCTTCATTTCATCCTGCTCTAAACTAAACCGTATTCCTTTTACAATCAGCTTTTCATCATCTACTACTAATACCCGTTTCCCCATGTTCTCACTCCACTTCTGTTATTTTCCAAAACAGTATTCTTATCACAGTTAAAATCGCTTTCAGCCAGGTAGGTACTGCTTTTTCTATCATTACGCTTTCTTTTTACTTTGAAACAACAATATAATCTTTAATCTTTTCATAAGCAGCCTCTTTTATTCCTGAAACCTTCATAATATCCTCCGGCTTTTGGAAATCTCCCTGCTCCCTTCGATACTGTATAATGCTTTTGGCCCTGCTTTCACCTATTCCCGGCAAAGTACACAGCTGAGCTTCATCTGCCTTATTCAGGTCTATTTTTCCTGAAGCTTCCTGTGTGCTTGCTCCTGTCTCAACGACAGGATAGCTGTACCCTTTTGTTTCTTCCTTTGTGGGAACACGAAGCTGCATTCCATCCTCTACTGTCAATGCCAGATTTAAATAATCCTGATCTGCATCAGGCAAAAAGCCCCCGGCCATTTCCAGAACCTGAAAGATTCTGGTATCTTCCTGTACCTGGTATACTCCCGGTTCTTTTACTGCACCGCAAAGATGAACTGCCAAAATTTGGGGCTGTTTCTCTTCCTTTTGGTCTTCCTCCGTTTCTACAGCCTCTGTCTCTTCTATCTCTTCTGTTTCCTTATCTTCCTCTGTCAGGATGCTTTCCTCTAAAAAGAAATCTTCCCTCTCTGCTTTATCATCTGCCTTTTGGCAGGCAGAAAAAAACAGACATAAACCTACTGCTGCCATAATTATCATTATTCTTTTTTTCATCTTAATCCCAAAGGATCTTCCCCGTAGCATTGCTGTTTATATTTTATGCGAAAGCTTATTTCTTTACAATAGTCAAAATCACCATAATAAAAGAGAAAAAAGAGACTGCTGTTTTGGCCGTCTCTTTTTTTATCTTAATCCTGAGAGTATTCGATGTATTCCTGATACTCTTCTTTTATTTTTATATACTCTTCCTCATAAGGCTGTCCGGTAATCTGGGTCATCATCTCTTCCGACAGCTGCTTTAACTGGCCGGAAACCTCTTCCCCCTCCCAGATTTTATCAAACATGATTTCCATTTTGATCAGTAAATTACTGGCCGCCATAACCTTGGGAATGGGAGCTGAATCCTGGTATTCATTCATGAAGGTATTTAAATGAATATTATCATGAACCACATTCTTATTGGCAGTTACCTTTCCCGTGGCTTCATACAACTCTTCAGCATGGTCCAAAACTAAAAATCTCGCAAAATCATTAGCCTCTGCCTTTAGCGGTGAATATCCGTTGATATAAATGGCATTAGTTACGGACATTCCCTTAGTTTCCATATCTTCTGTTAATCGGGGAATTGTTGCTATTCCGTAATCAAAAGAGAAATTTCCTTCTTCCTTGGCCTTTTCCAGCTTTCCTACAATGTCAGTAGTTGCTGTGGTCATTACCACTTTTCCTTCCATAAACTCCCCGATTACCGAATTATAATCTACCGTACTTGCATCAATAGCAAAATAATCACTTAGCTTTTGATACACCATCAGTGCACGGATAGCCTCCTCGTTATATAAATCAAAAGCATCTGTATTGTCTCCGCACATTCCTCCTGCATTAATATAATTTCCTGCAAAGAAATAATTATAGAAAATATCAGCCACATCCCATTTAAATACAGCCTCTACATTTTCCGGTGCATCATAATTGTCCGCAAATTCTAACAATTTTTCAAAGGTAGTAGGAATCATAGAGGAAATCTTCTCCTCTGCCAGCTGCTCCAAATCCCGGGAGGGCTGTTCCTGAGCCTGTTCCTCTCCGGACTCTTCTGGCGCTGCTTCTTCCTGTGCTGCCTTTTCCTCCTCTTCAATCATCTTTTTGGCCATATCCTTTAAATAAGTTTTGTTATACAGCAAAGCACTTGTTTCGTAATAAAAGGGGTAGCCGATAATTTCCTGATGATAGGTGACTGCATGAACTGCACTTTCCGGAAAGTTAGTAAGTCCTACTGCTTGGTCATAATTATCAATGGGCATAGCAAGACCGGTTAAATAGGCTTTCTCAATAATATCATTCGTCGCAATAAACAAATCCGGTGTATTTTCCTTTGATAAAGAAGCTTCATTAATTTTTTCCAAAAGTTCCAGACCTGACTGCAAAACAGGAATCACACGAATCCCGTACTCTTCACTATACTTAACTGCCATACTTCCTAAGTAATCCGTTAATGCTTCATCTGTATACCACAAATGAAGAGTTGCCGTCTGATCAAAGATATTTTTCTCTTCCTCCTCCTTTACCTGATTTCCTGTGTAAAGTACAGTAATACACATGGCAGCAACCAAAAAGGCTGATAAGACTCTTTTACTTAAACTCATCTGATTTATTCTTCTCTTTCCTCTTCTTCCAGACAGGCAGAAAGTATGGCAATCATTTCATCCACATGATGCCGTTCAATAATCAAAGGCGGAAGGAATCGTAAAACCCGCTCTCCCCCATTAATAATAATTAAGCCTTTATCTAGAGCACGGTTGATATAAGGGGCTACCGGAACTTTAAATTCCAGCCCTTGCATCAAACCTTCTCCCCGTCGTTCCGAAATAATATGGTATTTTTCTGCCAGCAAGTCTAATTGTTCCTTCAAATAGCTTCCTACAGAGTTTACATTCTCTATTATATGGTTTGCTTCAAATAAATCAAGCACTTTCTTTATGGCAGCTCCTGCCAGTGGATTTCCTCCGTAAGTTGTCCCATGATCTCCCGGAACAAGCGAGGATGAGGCTACCCTTTCCGTCATTAAAAATGCACCCACGGGAATACCGCAGCCTAAAGCCTTTGCCGCAGTCATAATATCCGGCTTCACTCCATAGGACTGCCAGGCAAACATACTTCCCCATCTTCCCATACCGCACTGAATCTCGTCAAAAATCAGCAAAATATCCTTTTTATCACATAGTTCTCTTATTTTTACTAAAAATTCTTTTTGAGCAGGATGAATTCCTCCTTCTCCCTGTACAGGTTCCAAAAGAATTGCACAAGTTTTCTCATTTACCAAAGAAGCCACACTTTCAAAATCATTCATTTTGGCAAATTTAATATTTCCGATCATGGGTTCAAAGGCTTCCCGATATTTTGGATTACCGGTAACGGATAAAGCCCCCATGGTTCTTCCGTGAAAGCTGTGTTCCAAAGCAATTATTTCATGATCCTTTTTTCCATCCTTTAAATACGCATATTTTCGTGCTGTCTTAATGGCTCCCTCAATGGCCTCTGTTCCGCTGTTGGTAAAAAATACCCGATCCATCTGTGCTACCTTTGTTAATTGCTTTGCCGCCTCAATAATGGGAAGATTATAAAAATAATTGGAGGTATGAATCAAGGAGTCAATCTGATTCTTTAATGCCTGATTATATTCCTGATTTTGATATCCTAAAGCAAAAACAGCAATACCGGCACAAAAATCCAAATACTTCTTTCCCTTTGTATCATAAAGGTATACGCCCTCACCTTTTTCCAACACAATCTGATATCTACGATAAGTATGAAGCAGTACCTGCTCTGCATCTTCAATATATGCTTTCACCTTTTTCTTCCTTTCTTCCCTTATTCTTCCTCTTCTTCCACGAATACAGTTCCGATACCTTCATTGGTAAAGATTTCAAGAAGAAGGCAATGAGGAATTCTTCCATCCAATATATGAACTCTGTCAACGCCTCCGGCTACTGCAGAGGTACAGTTACTTAATTTAGGCAACATTCCGCCGCCAATCATTCCTTTTTCAATTAAATCCTCTGCTTCCTTTCTTGTAATCTTTGAAATAAAGGAATCTTTATCTGTAATATCTCTATAAAGCCCTTCAATATCTGTTAAAAATACTAACTTATGTGCCCCTACTGCTTTTGCTACGGCACAGGCCGCATCATCTGCATTAATATTATAAGTAGCGAACTCTTCTCCCAGGCCAATAGGGGAAATAATCGGAAGATATCCCTTTTCTAAAAGATCAAAAAGAATTTCCGGATTTACTTTAGTTACATTTCCTACATAACCAATATCCTGTCCTTTAGAATATTTCTTTTCTACTTCCAGCAGTTTTCCGTCTTTTCCGCTTAATCCTACCGCTTTTACCCCCAGTTCTTCCACCATGCTTACCAAACGCTTATTTACCCGTCCCAGTACCATCTCTGCAATTTCCATGGTTTCCTCATCAGTTACCCTAAGTCCGTTTACAAAGGAAGCTTCCTTCCCTGTCTTTTCCACCCATCGGCTGATTTCCTTTCCTCCTCCATGTACAATAATGGGCTTAAATCCTACTAGTTTCAATAAGGTAACATCTTTAATTACATTTCTTTGCAGATCTTCGTTACTCATAGCTGAACCGCCGTACTTTACCACAATAATCTTTTGGTTGAATTTTTGAATATAGGGCAGAGCTTCTATCAATACCTCTGCTTTTTTTAAGACTTCCTGCATTTCCTGTTCCATGTTTTCCTCCTAGGACCGATAATCGGCATTTATTTTTACATAATCATAGGTTAAATCACATCCCCATGCACAGGCCTGTGCTTCTCCCTCTTTCATATCAATTAAAATTCTTACTTCCTTGGCAGATAAAATCTTTCCTGCTTCTTCTTCACTATAATCTGTAGCAATCCCCTCTTTAAAAATCTGAATCCTTTTTCCTTCTCCTTCAAAAAACAATTCCAGCTTAGTAGGATCAAACTCTGCCCCCGAATAACCAAGAGCACAAAGAATTCTTCCCCAGTTAGCATCATGTCCATAAATGGCTGCCTTAGTAAGACTGGAGCAAATTACTGATTTAGCAAGAATTTTGGCATCTTCCTTTGTTTTTGCATGAATTACCTTTGCTTCCACTAAGGCTGTTGCTCCCTCGCCATCCCCTGCCATCATCTTTGCAAGTTTTGTATTTACATAACGCAGTGCTTGTGCAAAAGCTTCGTAATCCTGATTTTTTTCCGTAATCTGAGGATTGCCGGCCTCACCATTAGCTAAAATTAAAAGTGTATCATTGGTGGAGGTATCTCCGTCAACAGATACCATATTGAAGGTATCTTTCACGTCCTCCCTTAATGCCTCCTGCAAAAGCTTTCCGGAAATTGCCAAGTCTGTAGTTAAAAATCCCAGCATGGTACACATATTGGGATGAATCATTCCGGAACCTTTACACATTCCTGCCAAAGTTATGGTTTTTCCTCCCGCTTGAAAGGTTACTGCCACTTCCTTGGAATGAGTATCTGTGGTCATAATGGCACAGGCTGCATCCTTTGCCTTTTCTCTTCCCTCTCCCAGATTTTCACACAGCTGTCCTACTCCCGCTACCATGCGGTCTATAGGAAGCTGCATTCCAATCACACCGGTAGAGGCCACTAGTACCTCTTGTTCTGAAAGATTTAATTTTTCCGCCACTGCCTTTGCTGTTTGTCTGCAGGCATCCAGTCCCTGTTCTCCCGTACAGGCATTGGCTATTCCTGCATTTACCACAATGGCCTGTGCCGTAGGAGAATTGGCTACAATTTCTTTATCCCATAAAACGCAGGCTGCCTTTACCACATTAGAGGTAAAAGTCCCTCCCATGGTACAAGGGGTTTTACTGTAAACCATTGCCATGTCTTTTCTGTTCTTATATTTAATTCCTGCTTCTATTCCTGCTGCCAAAAAACCTTTTGGTGCAGTTACTCCCCCATTGATTTCTGTGATTATTGCCATATCTGCCCTCCTACTTATTAAACCGAATAATATTTTCCTTATTCAGCGTAAAATCATAATAATTTAAATCTTCTCTCTGGCTCCAGCCAATCTTTCTCCAAAATGCATTTCCTATATCATTTTCCGTAAAGGCAATTAAGGATACCTTACTGATTTTTTCCTCCTGCAAAGCTTTCATGGCAAAAACTACCATTTTTTTACCTATGCCCTGTTTACGATGAAGGGGATCTACACAAACATGATACAGACATCCTCGTCTTCCGTCATGTCCGCAAAGAATAGCTCCCACAATATGATTATCCTTTACTGCCACCACACTGGTACGGGGATTTCGTTCTAAAAATCGCTCTACCCCTTCTTTAGAATCATCAATACTTCGTATGGCGAACCCTTTTATTTTCATCCACAGAGAATATAACTGTTCATAATCTTCTATGGTCATGGTTCTGATCAGTATCATTTCTTCTCCTTCCTCTGTGTTGTCCGAACATACAGCTGGACATTTTGGCCTCTTAAACTAAAAAGTGTTGTCTGTTTTATGGAAATAAAGGTACCATCTGTAAACCTGTATCTTCCTTTAAGCCAAACATCAGGTTCATATTTTGTACCGCCTGACCCGCTGCACCTTTTACCAGGTTGTCCATAGCTCCCATCATAATTACCCTGCCGGTTCGCTGATCCGCCACCACATTCACATCTACATAATTGCTTCCTTCCACCCACTTTGTCTGGGGTGTTTCTCCCTGTTCAAGAACACGAACAAAGGACTCATTCTCATATGCTTTTTTCAGAATAGCTCTTAACTCTTCTGTATTGTAATAACTTCCATCCTCTTTTTTTCTCATCATGCCATAGGCGGTAATTAAAATTCCTCTGTTCATGGGAATCAGATGGGGAGTAAAATTTAATGTAACAGGAGCATCTGCAATATAGGAGAGCTGCTCTTCAATCTCCGGTGTATGACGATGGGTTGCTACTCCATAGGCCTTAATATTTTCATTTACCTCGCAGTAAAGATTGTCTGTTTTCGCTCCCCTGCCTGCACCGCTGGTACCACTTTTTGCATCAATGATAATTCCCTTGTTTTCGATTACCTTTGCCTGTAAAAAAGGATAAATAGAAAGGAAAGAACAAGTGGGATAACATCCCGGATTAGCAATCAATCTTGCATTTTTTATCTTCTCTCTGTTGATTTCACAAAGTCCGTAAACAGCCTCCTGCAAAAATTGGGGAGATTGATGCTTGATCTTGTACCACTGTTCATAAATAGCAACATCCTTTAGACGATAATCTGCACTAAGGTCAATCACCTTTACCTTATCTAAAAGCTTTTGATCCAAAAGGGAGGCCAAAAAACCTTGAGGTGTAGCTGTAAAAATCACATCTACCTGCTCTGCCATTTCCTGTAAATTATCATCTTTACAAATGTCCTCTACCAAGGTAAACATATTCCCGTAAATTGATGCATAAGGCTTGTCTATGTAGCTTTTAGAACCATACCATTTAATCTCTGCCTCTTTATGCCCCATGAGAATTCTTACCAATTCTCCTCCTGCATATCCTGTAGCGCCTACAATTCCTACATTAATCATCTTTTTCTCCCTTTCCGTTTACTTTTTTATCTTAATAACCATTAGAAAACAGTATAGCACCATTCCCTAAAAAAGCATAGTATGAGTCATATTATTGTAAGGATTTATGGTAACAGTTCAGCCTACGGCTTCCTGTTACAGGCGACACCCACATTTAAAGTTGCTTTCAGCAAGGTGGGTGTCGCTTTAATAACATTTACCTTTTCGTCCATGACCAATCAGTAAATGATTGGTCATGGGCTGAACTGTT
>JAFXGR010000156.1 GCA_017520155.1 Lachnospiraceae bacterium | reverse complement strand
ATCAAAAGGGTACTCATGACCGGAAGCACTGCCTTTTCTTCTTCCCTGTGGACATGAAAACCGGCATACCATTTCGTTCCCCTTTCCACATAATGCGATACCTGCCCCAACAGGTTTTCGTAGGCACTTTTGGCTGTGGAAAGACTATCCTCCATAGAAGATAATGAAATCTCTCCTTTCATGGTCTCGTGAAAATATTGCAGCGTCTCCATAGTCTTTCGTAAAGTAGAACTTTTAAAAGACTCCAGTCCGGAAACCTGAGACTGTCCGGAAGTCTTAGCCCGTCCGGAAATCTGAGAAATTGCCTCTACATCCCATATTCTATTTTTAGCAGTGATCGGGATAAAGGCCTTGGAATCTGTGGTCTCATTTGCCTGCCCCTGCTGTTCTCCCACCATCTGCTGACCTGTTCCTGCAGTCTCGCTTAACATCTGCCCTAATCCATTTCCGTAATTTCCAAATCCACTTTGGATTTTTGTCATTTCTTCTAATTTTCCCTGTATCATAATCCCATCACCATTCTCAACTTATCATAAAATGTGCTATACATACAAAACTGCACGGATATAATTTTCTTTTTTTGCCCCCGGCACCAGTTTTTCCAACAGCCTGATGGAAGAAACAGAGATACAGGGGATTTCCAGTCTCCAGTCCCCTTCTTCTTTGATAAGAGCCAGAAGGGACTTGGTAAGTACAGCCATCCCATATTTTGCATTTCCTTTTTTTGCATAGAATTGTGTTAAGACCGGCTGTTTATCACCCGTTATAATGCAGCAGGCCAGAAATTCCTTTTGCTTTTCTCTTATTACATAAGAATAATCGTTACTTATCTTCTGAAGTTCCTTTAAACTGATATAGGCAGTCTCGCTTTCCTGCAGTTGATGATATAATTCTTTTAATTCATAATCAGACAGTTCTTTTAAGGAAGTTACCATGATATCCTTTCCCACTCCATTTCCTGCCATCTCCATAATCCTGCTTTCTTCCAACAATTTACGGTCCAGAAAGAAACTTCCTTCCTCTTTCAGGATTTCCATTTCAAATCCTATCATTTCAAGAAATGCTTTCATTCCCTCGGTATTTTCCAAAAAGCTCATGGTTACTGCCCTTAGTTCTCCCTCTGTCTCCTCCATTACTGCATATATCATCTGTAACAAAAGAGTGGCACCAAGGTGTCTTCTTCTGGCTTCCTTAGCTACGTAGATGCTAAGCACCTCAAGATGGTCTGTTTCGGGATAGAAAGCGGCTGCTGCTGCTCCCCTAATCTCTCCCTCCTCCTCAATTGCCAAACCAAAAGCCTCCCCCTTTTTAATCTCATTTGCTACGCAAACAGGGAATAAAACCTCTATCTTCTCTATTGTATTATTATCTATATAATATAACTGTACTTCTCCCAGCTCTTCTATATTCTTTTCCATATTAATCAGCTATCCTGCTTTCCTTTCAAATTTCTTTCCACTTTGCTATATCTGTTAATAAGATTTACACATCACATCTATACTAAAATTCTAAGATTCTAAGGGATTAAATTTTGTTCCCACAAGTTTATTTAAAAACGCTTTAAATTCTCCTGTTCCCGGTTCTCCTCTTCTAACCTTCTCCTGATATTCCCTCATCTGTGTTTCCAAATTCTGCAGTGCCTCTGTTATCTGTCTTGCGGACAGATGCGTAAGGTCGCATTGGCGTCCCCCCTTCTTTCTCCCCACTTCATCTGTTCTCTGCCCTCCCAGGCTGGACGCATGTTCTCCTTTTGCCTTCCAGTTATGCTTATGTCCCATCTGGTTAACCATGCCACTGGCATCCGACTCAAGGCCCATCAGCATGGCACCATGATATCCTTTTTCCGCCTTCTTGAACATGGAATAGAAGTGACCGCAGCTGCCATCATTACTTAGCCTCTGCCCTCCGATTCCCTTCTGGCCCAGCCCGCCAATGGCACAATTCATCCCTCTTTGTTTTAAGAAATTACCTGTATACCATTTCTTTTCCGTTGTCCTGACAGGGCCCGCCTTTCCTACCTTTCTCATTATAAGATTATGGGTGGAAGCAGTTCTTGGATTGTCCTTTGCAAGATTTCCCTCTCTTGTTTCATGGATTACCTTATATAAATCATCATGATCCTTTTGTGTATTTCCCTCACTGTTTTTCTGCACGTTGGAGAACGTCAGCATAACCCGGGAACAATGGCTTACTGCCACTGCCATTGTTTTATTCCATGGTTCGCTGCTTTCGTCATCATTGATTTTATCAAACCTGGATAGCTGCATCAGTAACATCTTTTTAGCAATCTGGATCTGCTGGGCATCATTGGCCTCTATCATCTCCCTCTTTTTATCTTCTAATTCGGATTCCGATATCCCGGGGTTCTTTTCCCTGATAAGAGCCGCCACCTCATCTTCCTCCGGCACATGGGCGATGGTTTCAAGCATCACTTCCGTGGACATGGCTTCATCCAGGCGCTGTAAGAAATTCTTCATTTCAGAATCCACAATATTATCATCTGACTTGACGGCCAGGGACAGTCCCAGACGAAGAGCCGGATTTAAAAGTGCACTTACCCCTTCCCCGGTAGCCTTGATTCTTTGACATAATTCTTCCGGGTTCATATCCGCCCTGGGATTATACGTCTCCATGAACTTTTTGAACGCCATGGTTGCCGCCACATTTCTTATCGTCAGGTCAGCATTTTCAAAATTGGCATAATTTGATTCTAAGATTCTCTGGGCAACATAATCAACGGTAATTTCTTCCAGCTGTTCTTCCCCGGTGAGATATTCCCTATGCCTTTCTTTGAAGTCTTCCCGTCCAATTTTTGACTTAAAATAGATACAGCCATGTACATCTTCTGGTGAAAGAAGCTTCATATCTTTGCCCTTTTTATCATATTCTTCCCTTCTTTTTTCTGTCAGTTTCTTCTTGTCTTTTTTCTTTAAATTATCTTCCTGAAGATTCTCCATCGGCTGTAGGATACGAATATCTTTCTGGGGAATAGGAGGAAGACCTCTGACGGGAACTTTCTTCTTCACAGTTGCTGCTATTTTCCTGTTGGCATGATTTTCCATAAGCTGCTGTTTTTTGTCTTCTGTTTTCTTCTGTTCCGCTGAAAATATAGCATTTTTTTTCAATTCTTCGATTATCTGTTGATTCTTATGTCCTTCCATAACTCTTCTCTCCAATTTACATAATTTAACTGTTACTCAGTATCTTTATCCTTACAGGGTATGGGTTCCCATAAAACCTTATATTTCCTCATTCCCATTTCCTTCCCTTAGATTTGCCCGGATTTTTTTTATAGTACGCCGCAGTTCTAACCGTGCCGACCTGCAGGCAGGCTCATTGAGCAAACGGATAGGAACCTCTTTCCATTCCTTTTCTGTTTTTTTCTTATAAGGATAGGAGGTATCAAGTAATCCCTCACCCGAAGGTGCATACACCAAAATTAGATGATAGGAAACTCCATCTCTCATTTGAAAGGCAAGGCTGGAAGCATCTGAATAGAAATCTATTTGACAATTTTCTTCATCTTCTAATTCTTCACAGGTGGTGGTAAGATTCCCACATACCGCAATTCTGATTTTTTCTTTCTCTGTCATGATTTGCTCATTTTCCATAGCCTTCTTCCCTTTCTTAAGCACTTGGAATAAAATATTTCATTCGTAACTACTTATTGCTTTTTTGATATCTTATCATATTCCCCTCTTGTTGTGTTGACATGCGTTAAATTCGTCATTTTTGCGACAATTTTCTTCATGATTCTTCTTTTTTTCCCTATAGTATGGTATGATGATGTGGAGGTCAAAAGCCCAATTCAATAAAAATGAAATGAGGAATACACCGTGAAACTTGCACTTTGTGATGATGAAATGAGCTGCCTTATAAAGCTCTCTTCTTATCTGAAAGAATACTTTCTAAAGTATCCCCAATTAAACATTACCATTTCTCGTTTTTCTCATGGTGAAGAATTACTGAAAGATATTTATAAAAATGGAGAATATGATCTTTACTTTCTGGATATTCTTATGCCCGGAATGAACGGAATTTCCCTGGGGCTTGAGCTTCGCAGCCACGGTTTTACCGGTTCTATAATCTATCTTACCTCCAGCCCGGAATTCGCCATTGATTCTTACCGGGTGCGGGCCTATGATTATCTTTTAAAGCCCTTGAATTCCTCTGCTTTGTTTTCCACATTAGATGTTCTCCTTCCCTCTCTTATCCACAAAAAGGGGGACTTTACTATTGTAAAAACAAAAGAAAGCAGTGTTAAGATTCTTCTGGAGCAGATTATGTATGCCCAACTGTCCAATCGTATCATTCACTATCATCTCCGCAATGGTACTATTGTAAGAAGCCTATATCTTCGCTCCAGTTTTACCGAGGCTGTATCTGATCTTTTGACGGATCCATCCTTTCTTCTCTGCGGTGCCGGAATTGTCGTTAATCTTTCCACTATCACTCGTCTAGAAAATGGCAATGCTGTTTTTTTTGACAACTATATTGTTCCTTTGGGAACCACGTCTTTTCGTACGTTAAAAACTGCCTGGGTAGATTATTGTATTAATAAGGAGAATTTATAATGACTATATTGCGTGATATTTCTTTAGTTTATAGCTCTTTACATAGTCTGATTTTGTTTTTAATTCTATTTGAATCAAAATTTCCTAAAAAGAAATTCCTTGTTTGGGCCCTTTCCTTCTCTCTTCCTCTATTATTAGTCAATCTAATCCTCTTATTTTTTGTAGGTATAGGGCGTATGGGAACTCTGCTTCTTATGACCTGTACCATTCCCAGTCTTATTTTCTTCTTGTTTATGGCTAAGTATCGTGGGGGACGCTTCCTGTTTACCTTTTGCTTTTCTGATACTATTGTTTTAGAGTTAATCTATATTACAAATCTTCTGGATTATTATTTAGGTAACAACTATCTTGTTCTGTTTGTTTTACGACTTTTCCTTTACCCGGCTTTGGAAGTTCTAATATATAAATTTTTACGCCCTACTTATCTTAATCTTCAACATAAAATAGAAAAAGGATGGCTAATCTTTGCAGGGATAAGCATAATTTTTTACGCTCTTTTATCCCTGTCCACCAGTTATCCTTCTCTGATTACAGAACGACCTGAATATATACCTGCTTTTTTACTTCTTCTAATTCTCATGCCTCTTTTATATTTGCATTTTTTTACTACCCTGGGCTATCAACAGAAAAATTACGAAATTGTAAGGCAGGAAAGCATTATGCAGCTGCAGATGGATCACATGAAAGCTCGAATGGAAGAATTTCACTCAGCTGATAATAAATTTCGAATGGAACGTCATAATTTCCGCCATAAGCTTCAAACCATTGCCGGTCTTATGGATAAAAAAGAGTATATGGAAATCTATACTCTTCTTCACCAATACAATGAGGATATTAAGGATACCCAAATCATCCGTTATTGTAATCATGCAATTTTAGATTCTGCTCTTTCCACCTATCTTCATCTTGCTGAGAATAAAGGAATTTCCGTTAGCTGCAAACTGGACTTTCCTGACATCCTGCCTGTGAATGAAGCAGAACTTGCTATGGTATTTGCAAATGCTATTGAAAATGCCACCCATGCCTGTCTGGAAATGGAGCCCGGGAAGCGTCATATAGAACTGAAAGTAGTATCTACACCAGGTTTTATGTTCCAAATCCGTAATAGCTTTAACGGTGTGGTTACTTTTGATGAAAAACACATTCCAATTACCGCTAAAGAGAATCATGGTTTTGGCACACGTTCCATCGTAGCCTTTTGTGAAAAATATCATGCCTACTATAATTTTAAGGCAGAAGAGGATCTGTTTTCCTTACAAATCATGTTGTAGGAAACACTAAGTTAAAACAACCACAGCAGAATCCTCCCCTTGGCAGATTATCCTATACCTTTCCCATAAAGTAAAAGGAGGTGCATCACAGGTGCTCCTCCTTCTTCTTTAATGATATTCCTTTAATAGTTTTCTGACTAACTGAGAAATTTCTTCTTCTGAAATTTCTCTTGTTATCTTATCTTTCCTTTGTCTTTCCCCTGCTTCCTCCTTGGTATGGTCTTCTTTCCCACACTGACATTGATGATGTTTTCGGTCATCTTTTTTATGAAGATTTTCCTCACCATGGTGATCGCAATGACAGGTATGTTTCTTCCCTTCCTTTCCTTCCGTCTCTGATAAAAAGTCGGCATACCTGGCTTGGATATAGAGATAATCTGCCAAGCGGTTTACATATTCCATAGATATGGGGTGAACCCCGTGAACATTTTTTACCTTTGCAAAAATACGGTCTGCTCTTCTGGCTACTGCTCTTGCTACATCTAATCTGGCAGAAAGTTCACACCCACCATAGAGTACGAATTCCTTTTTTCTGGGAAATAATTGTTCCACTCTATCTATTTCTTTTTCTAATATCTGTACTTTTTCTTCCCCAATTTTATATCCCCTGTTTCTGGAATCGGAAAGTCCTGACATAATGGTCATTAGAGTTCTTTGAATTTCTTCCAATTCTATTTTCAAAGAGTTTGAAGCAACCACCTTTACAAAACCTATATGGCTGTTTAACTCATCTATGGTTCCGATTAATTCTATTCGTTCATCACTTTTACGAATCCGAATCCCACTCAGCATAGCTGTGGTTCCCTTATCTCCTGTCTTTGTATAGATTTTCATTCTTCCTCTCTCCTGATATTATCCTGATAAAAAGATATGGCTGTTTCTTTGAACCACACTTATTTTATTCTTTAAAGGGCTGCTTTTTTACTGCTCTGGCAGCATTCATCCCTAAATTTCTGCCTTCTGTCTTTTTCGGATTTTTATAATAAAACACATAGTTCCCCTTATCCAGCCCTTTAATCTGAAAGGCCGCTTCCAATCCTAAAATACCAATTCCGCTTCCCAGCATAGAATCTGCTGCTGCCCCATAGGTTAAAAGCTGCAGCTTTGTTTCTTCTCTTTCCCTTATTTCGAAAAAGATCCCCTCTTCTTCAATTCCTGCAGAAATCTCTTGTAAAAGTTCTTTGTTTGCATTGTTCGTATAAATATAAATTGATGGTCGTTTTCTTACCATACTCCACTGTCCTTTTCTAATTTTTGATTTAATAGAATTACAAGTCCCGTAGCCACTGCATTTCGTGGTCCTTCTACAGATCGAATATTTCCCCTTCCGCAAACAATGCCGTAATTTGCCAGTTCTTCCATCAATAACTGGGGAATTTCAAAATCTAAAGCTGATCCTCCCACCAATACTACATTGGAAATATTTTTTATCTTTCCTTCCGGTGCCACCTTCTCAAGTGCCCGAAGTGCATTCGTAAGAAAAACCTTTTGTTTGGCTTCCCTTCTGATTTTTACAATTTTTTCCATAGGAATGTCTTCTTCCAAACGAATCATTCCTTCTTTCGTCAGCATCACCACTCGTCCAAAAAATTTGGGATCTATGGACTCCTCCACGAACCTAATCTGGCCATTTTCCATTCTCATATGGAAAAGACTCTCTACCTTTGCCAAAGGATATTTTTTCAGCTGTTCCGCTACCTTACGATCCTTTAACCCAAGTTCTGTCTGAATCAATAAAGATACCAGTTCACCGGCACCTGCCTGATGGGTAATGGTGATATTTCCCTCTTCCGTAATCAATGCGGCATCGGTGGAACCACCTCCCATATCCAGGATAGCCAAAGGTACTGTTACTCCCGGTGTAGTAAGGGATCCCAATGAGGCTACCAGTGCCTCCACTCCTGCTACTTGTACCGGCACCTTAAGTTCCTGTCTTAACTGATCCGCAATCCGTTCCATAGGCAGCTGCTTTGTTTTTACCATGGCTGCAATTCCTACTGCCTTTTCCAGACAAGTTTCTCCTGCCAAAGCTCCTGTGATTTTTACCGGAGCCAAGGTATCCACTGCCAGTAAGTCAGAAATTCGGATTTCCTCCTCTCCTTCCATTCCTTTTCTAATATTAGAAAACATGATCCCTATATTGGTATTTTCCTGCCCTCTGATTTCTTGGATTTCTCCTGCATGTTTTAAGGTTTCCATAATCCTTTGAGCACCCTCATCTACAGAAATTTCCAAGGATTGTTCTCCTTTAAAATAGAGGGTTCCTGCCGGAAGTAACTGTTCCTTTACATTTCCCCCCGGAGTTTTTAATACTACAGCACTGCGTTTTCCCATAAGACTTTTGGCAATGGGAGTAATCATCTTGGTCTCTGCTGCCGTAAGCTTTAATAATGTGGCAATGCCATAAGGATTTGACAGCATTTGCACCGTCTCTCCCGGTGGTGCTACTTCTATAGCGGCCAACACTCCCTGAGGAAGCTTATGAATTCCTGCCACCTCATCAATAATAGGAATTTTTTTCTTTAATCGATTTTCTACCAGCACGGCTTCATCGGCCTGTAAGATAATGCCTACAATAGAATATTCTTCTGCCAGTTGATTTACCACCTGTGCTACGGCTTCATAGGGATACTCAGAAGAAGCTGCTACAATGTAGTCCGTCCTCGGATCCAGAGGACTGCTTTCTCCCAAGGTAATGATGGTTCCCACAGCCTGTCCCATTCCAGCCGGAGTAGAAGGATTATGACCAATCATGGAAGAATCCGTAATAATAGTTTCTGTTAAAGTTTCCATGGCAGTATCTCCAATTACAGGTGCTGCCTCATTTAATCCAATGTAGGAAAGCTCAGAGGGATCCATCTGAAGCTTTGACATAGCCTTTTTTAGTGCAGTTTTAATTCCATGAACATTTTCCACTGTTCCTTTCGTTCCCGTTGTTTGCACCATGGCAGAGGAAAGAAACCGGATTCGTCCCTCCGGTTCCTTCTTGCCAATACATACTTCTGTTGTGGAATTTCCGATATCAACTCCTGCAATCAGCTTCAATTCCTATTCCTCTTTTCTATCCTTTTAATAAAATCCCACGTTTTTCATAAACTTCAGCAGCTTCCATAACCAAACGAGCACAATGTTTGGCTCCATAGGTTTCAATCAGCTCCTGTGCCATCATCACCAGCTCCAGCTTAGTGGAACGGTTAGGACGTAATTTATCATACATTTTTAAAATCACTTCATCGGGAACTTCTGTCAGTTCAGCTGCCCGCTCAAAGTTTTTTTCCATGGGGAAATTACCGTTTTCTGCTGCTACCTGTCCCTGGGCTTTTAAGGTCTCTTTTGAAATCTTAATATCATCGGAAGAAATATGTCCTTTTAATACCTCATCCAGGGTAATTTCTTCCAGCTTTTTTCCTGTTTTTGACTGTATAAAATCTCTTTCATATTGTCCTAAGGGATATCTCATCTATTTACCCTCCCATTCTATAATTCCCAGTGCAGGATCCAGCTGCTCTGTTTCCGCAATATGCATAAGAGCCGCTTTTACCTGATATTTTGGACGGGACATGGGATCATTGGTACAAGGTACCGGAATCACCTGTTCTCCCTTTACATACTTGGCTGCATTTTTTCCAATCTGACGATAAGTCTCAAGGTCCATCAAGGGCGCCTGGGGAAAGAGCTCCAAATTAGATAGAGGATATAAATCTCTTTGATGAATAACTGTAGTTCCCTTGGACTGAATTCCTACCCCAATTCCGGAGCCTGACAGCTTGGCTGCCTCCAGGGCCATAAAGCATACATCAGAGGTATCCAGAATTTTTACGGTTCTGGCTCTCATTCCCTCCTCTTCAATTCCTGCCTTTACGTTTTGCAGTACTTCTTCCAAGGGAATCCCACAAATGGTTTTCTTAATTTCCTTCTGAAAGGCTGCTCCTACTCCAATCACAATTTCCTTAGGGTCTGTTCCCTGCTTTGCCTTAGGATAAGAGGAATAATCTGTTTTTACCTCATTGATTCTCTCCCGTCCTATCATGGGATTTTTCTTAGGCGCTGAAGGTGCTTCCTGCTTTTCGTTTTCTACCTGCTTAATTACTGCACTTACAATTTGTTTTACTAATTCTTCACTTATCTGCATCTTCATCCTCCTAAATATCCGTGGGATCAATTAAATGAGGAATTCTTTTAATTTCCTCCCAGCGCTCTCCTTCTACACGGTAACCGGTTCCCGGTCCCATATAATCGTTTGGAGTATTTACACCGGATAATACCTGAAAGTTTTTATCTAAAATAGCTGCTGTCTGCATGTAATCTCCGCTTACACGCTGTTTTAACATGTTCAGCACACTTTCTGCCACATCCTGATAGCCTGTTTCTGCCAAAGCTTTTACCACATCAACTCCGGTAATTCCTCTTTTTAACACCTCTTCTGCAGAAATCAGGTCTGCCGTTACATCTCTTGGAAGGGTATCCTTACTTCCATGAGCATAGGTAACTGCTTCCACCTGCTCATCGGAAACGGGAGTCAGTCCCAAATAGGAAAATACTGCCTGCACAGCCTTTCCTGCCTTTCTTCTTACTTGAATTACCTCTTCCTCCGTTACGGGACGAAGCCCTCCGTCTACCTGCATATCTCTTTGCAGTACATTATAATCATCAAAATCCTCGGCATCAAAGTTAGAGCCGGCAAACATATTATCGTAATTAGGTTCTGCCGCATAGCCGGAGAAAATAAAGTCTGTTCCCGGTAAAAACTGCAGCATGGTTCTTGCTGTTCTTCTCATATCAGAATTGGAAAAGCTCTGATCATTGGAGGAAGCACATTCCAAACCTAAAAGTGCTGCCACCAGGTTTTCTGCAATTACTTCCCGGATTCCTCCCGGTACCGCTCCCGGTACACCGATACAGCTTACGGAACCATTTTGGATTCCCTGGCTGCCTGCCCCCTTTGTGGCAAAAAGACAGCGGCATTCCAAATAAAGCATGGATTTCTTTTCACTGCTTCCCATTAAAACCTCGGAACCGGAGCCGGAGGTAAATCTTACCTT
>JAFXGR010000011.1 GCA_017520155.1 Lachnospiraceae bacterium | reverse complement strand
TTTCTCCAGATCTTTCGAAATAGTCTCAAACTTAATCATGGCATTTGATACACTATTTGACTGATGACTTACTGTGGTCTGCATAGTCGTTGTATATTCTACCGCCTTATTCATTTGTAATACTAAATCCTTAATGATAGTCTCTATTTCCGAAGTTAAGCTGTTAGTTTGGCCTGCCAGATTACCTATTTCAGTAGCAACTACTGCAAATCCGCGTCCCGCATCTCCTGCTCTTGCTGCTTCAATTGAGGCATTCAGTGCTAACAGGTTGGTCTGGTAGGAAATTGCCTCAATTTGCGTACTGGCCTGACTTATTCTTTCTGTCTGCACATTAGCTTCTTTTATTACCTCCTGAACCTGTTGTGTGACCTTATTATTCTCCTTCGTATTGGCAGATACTTCTTCCAGTGCTATTACACCTTCTTCTTTACTTTTTTGAACTACCTTGGCATTTTCATTCAGCATTTGACTATTATCTTCAATTTACAAAGGGGAAATTACCTATTCCCTTTAGACATTATGGTTTTATCCAAGAAAGTCCTTTATCAAGGCAAACAACACTTCCTATTGCCACGAAAGGAGAACCTAAGATTCCATAATTATGATTCAGAATATATTTTTGCAGAAATAAAAGAAGAATCCTTGGAATTCTTTATTAGGGTGCAAAAAAATTCGGGAAGAACTTCGAAAAATGAAGTTTTTCTACATTTTCTTTGCTAAAAGGAAGGAGCATCGCTCCATAACCAAAAATTAGTTATTTTACAACACTCCTGTTTTTCTGTATTCTTCATGAAAAAATAAATTTTAAATATTACCGGAAAGGTATCCTGTATAGGTTGCAATATATTGTCCATTCTTTTGACTTAAAGACTTCAATCGTAAAACAGCACTACACCATGTTTTATAATCATTACTGTATTCCGAATAAGAATAATATTCCTGTACATCATTAAAATTACTGTAAGTTACTTGAACTTCCTTATAGTAAGATATCGCAAATCGTGAGGTAGTATTAACAGATTTCTCCTGTTCCTGTTTCTCTTCATAGAAAGCCGTATATTTTCCATCCTTCATTTCTATCTCAGACAGTATGAAATCATTTCCTCCATTTTCCATCCTTTCCGGTATCTCCTCGAAGCTTTCATACTCATATTTTTTATCTATTATTTTTTCCTGTGCAGCTACCTGCATATTACACAATACTGCCATACATAATCCTGCAAATGTCACTATAATTTTTCTTGAATTCATGTTTCTCCTCCTTGATAAAATCATTTTCACTTCTATTTGCTTATTCCATTAATAATCAGAATAAAATCCTCATATTGTTTTGCTAAAATATTTTTGTAGTCCTCTATCTCTTTACTACTAACTTCTCTCTCACATTCCAATGAGAGCTCAATAGAAAATTTTCCTTCCTTTTCCTTCTGTCTTATTACTGCACTTGCACTTTTCATCCCTTCTATTGCCATAAAGTCTTGTTCTGTCACTTGTTCCAGATAGAGCCTATATTTTTCTATTTTTTCTTCTTCTCTATTACTATGTAATGTATTGGTAACCCGTACAATCAACAGAATCGTACATAATGCTAATAGAAATATTGATTTTTTTATCTTGCTTTTTTTCATAATTAAGTGGATCTCCCCATTTTACAGCCTTCTTTGATAAATTATCTCGTTGATATCTACTAATATGACTCATGCTAATTAACAAGCTGTTTGACTTGTATCTGCACGTGCAACCGTTCCTATTGAAAATAGTGTCATTAATGAAAAACATAAACCTGTTACTAATAATTTTTTATATTTAGTCTTTTAAACATCTTAATCCTCTCCTATTCTTCATTTTATATCTTTTCATTCATATACAACCAATGATAATTTCATTATCCTTATTTTATTTTTTTAATCAATAGTTTTTACATGAAACGACATTTTTCTGTCATTTTGCGACATTTTTGAACTCCTATCTGTGGACCCTTTCATAATTTTCATAATCATCCTCTACATGACTACCTTTTTCCATGTATACAAAATCCACTCAATTAGGATCTTATCCTTTTTTCAATACGACCGGTTCCAATGACGACGCAAAAGAATAACTTTTTTCTCCATACTTCCCTTGATAGAATTCTATATATTCTTGTCGACAGTTATATAATGTTCTCTTATCTTTTAATATAGTTTACAAAATATAACGACGGAAGATAAATTTTTATCCTTTATCCTCTCCATAGGTTGCTTTCAGATAATTTCTATATTCTTCTATATTCACTGTTATCCTTCTCCAATCAATACTTCCTTTCCCAGAAAGGCAAAGCCGTATTTTTTGATTCGTTCCTTTGCAATTCCCCTTATGATTAATTCCTTTTCATACTGCTTTTCTTCAATCTGAGCAAGGGCTGCTGCTACCGTTTCTTCCAAATCCTTTTCTTTTCTCTTATTGAATACCTTAAATTCTATAATAATCGCCGGAAGCTCTTCTTTCTTTGGCTCCATGACTATATCATATCTCCCAAAGCCGCTTTCCCGATTGGAGGTAATAAGATATCGATCCTTTAATTCCACCAAAAGCCCCAACACAAAGCCGTGATAGAACCGTTCCGGATCACTTCCGTAGGCTTTTTTTCCCGTATCAAAGTAGCTGAACATTTCCAGACTGATGCGGTTCATGTATTCATTCATGGCATCTACGTCACCCTGTAATAGTGCCATAAGAAAATCACTGTACTCTGCCTCTGCCTGATAAAACCATCTTCTGACCATAGAGGAAAACATTCTCTTTACCTCAAAATTCGTTAAGGTTACTTCATACTTTGGTTCCCTCTCCCCCTTCAGGTCTTCTGCCTTTTCGTAAGATAGGATTTTCAGATAACCGGCAGCAACAAGAAGGCTCCAAATGGCCTCTTCATTATCTCCTAAGGCTCCATAAACCACCTGTTCTTCAATGGGACAGTGGATAGATTTTCCCTCTAACAAAACTTCAAAGGAGGTCTTTATCTTCTTATTTCCCCCTCGAAGCAGGGTATTAATCAATTCATTACTGCTGGTATTTGCCCAGTATGGTTCGTACTGTTTTGTATCCAGAAAATTTATAATGGACCAGGGATTATAAATATCTGCTGTTTTTCCAAAAATAAAACCGTCATACCACTTCTTTACCTTCTCCTTTTCTTCTGACAGCCCATACTCTTCCAGGGCACCAAATACTTCTTCTTGCGTAAATCCAAAGCAGGTGGCATATTTTTCCGATGTAGTAGTTACCACCTTCAAATGATTTAAGTCGGAAAAAATTGACTCTTTACTAACTCTGGTGATACCGGTCATTAGCCCCCTTTCCAAATGAGGATTGGTTTTAAAGGTAGAATTAAAGAGACTGCGGATAAAGGAAACTATTTCTTCCCAGTAGCCCTCTACATAAGCCTCCTGCATGGGAGTGTCGTACTCGTCCAGTAAGATAATTACTTTTTTCCCATAGTAACGCTCTAAAAAAGAACATAACTGATATAATGAAGAGGAGAGGTCTTCTTCCCTTCCTATATCTATATCCAACATACGATTTATAAACTCTTTTTCTACCTCCATTAATTTGTCACTATCCAGAAGAAATGAATATTTAATATACAGGTTTCTGATAATTTCATTTATCTTATGATAACATTTTTCATACGTAGTTTCCTTTACTCTTGCAAAAGAAAGAAAAAGTACCGGATAAGTCCCCTGTAGCTGCCTGTACTTTTCCTCACTCCAAACAGAAAGACCTTCAAACAGATCTTCTCTTCCCTGATAATCAACAGAAAAAAAATGCTCCATCATACTCATGTTCAGCGTTTTTCCAAAACGACGGGGACGGGTAATTAAAGTACATTCATCTCCACCTTCCCACCATTCCTTAATAAAATTTGTTTTGTCTATATAGAAAAAATTTCCTTCTCTTACAGCGGCAAAATTTTGTCTTCCTATGGCCACGGTTCGTTTCATTTTTACCTCCCTAACAGAAAAACCATCATACTTATCTTGTATAAGTATAATGGTTTTTTCTATATTTTACAAAGGGGAATTATGTAACAGATATGCCATATTGTTTAAATATTTCTTTCTTTAATTCTAAAAATACCCTGACTCCTTTTTCATCAACAGAAAAAAATTCATTATCTTTGACATCACCATATTTCATATAGGTAGTTCCACCTATAGGTTGCGGAATAATATTGATATGCTCTTCACAGGAAAAAACAGGACTGATTAGGGTTGTCGTATATAATTCATAAATGGGAACAGTCTCTTTTATAAATTCTATTTCTCCCTGCAAAAAGACCAGGTATTCTTTGTCTCTTTTACATTCATTAACAAAACCTCGTTCCATGGAATACGGGCTGGCATAGGTAATCAAAGACCAGTGTTCACCGGTAAGATATACTTCTTCCCCCTGCAACAGTCCTTCTTCCTTTAATACCTCTACCACCTCTACCAATTGTCTTGCAGTCCTTCCAAAATACTCTGTTTTTTCTTTTCCTTTTACCTTTACCACCAAAGCAGCAGCAGATAAATCCTTACGCATTTTTTCACAGGCCTCTATTGCCATTTCCCCACTAATCCCGGCCACATATATTTCCTGATTATGGTTATCTTGATTGTTAAGAATATCTGTATACGTATTTTTTTTACTCATCCCCCATATTGTTGTCAATAAAAATAATAAAATAGTAGTATAGAATATCTTTTTCATCTTCTACTCCCTGTCTACAATCTTTCCTGAAAAAATACGATATACACAATCACATAATAATTGAATATCTTCTTTATTATGGCTTGTTATCATAATAAGGGCTCCTCTTTCTTTTTCCTCTTGAATCAAATTACGAATTAATTCTACACCTTCATCATCCAGCCCATTAGTAGGCTCATCCAGTAAAATCACCTCCGGCTTTTCCATAATTGCCTGTGCTATTGCAAGCCTTTGCTTCATCCCTAAAGAATACTTTCCATAGGATCTCCTATCTCTCGGATCCAATCCCACCCGTTCTAAACTCTTCTCAATTTGTTCTTCTTTAATTATGTTCTTGAACCCTGAAAGGTACTTTAAGTTTTCTTTTCCTGTTAATTCCGGATAAAATCCTCCCTGTTCAAGAACAATACCCAAACTAGTAGAACGATCATAAAGTAAGTACCATATTAAACAGTACTTACTTCTGAAACGTTAATTTCATCCATTTTATATTTCCAATGGTATACAACAGGCTATTTATTTATTTCTTCAAAATACCGGTAAATACGAGACACTAATTCTTCTTTTGATTTTACTCTGATTCCTCGAAGCATTTGTTTCGTCATTTTACCAAAAAAACTTTCAATCATATTAAGCCAGGAACCATGTTTCGGCGTAAATACGAACTCAAAGCGCCCCTCCGGCATAGTTGCCAGAAAGTTTTTTGTTTCTTTCGAGGTGTGTGCAGAATGATTATCCAGAATAATCCTTATTTTATCTTGGGAAGGGTACTTTTTATCCAGTATTTTTAGAAATTCAATAAAATCGGAACTTTTATGGGTATCACTTACTAATGGGATTGCTTCTCCTGTCAGCAGGTCAATTCCCGCAAGTAAAGAAACGGTTCCCAAACGTTTATATTCATAATCACGATATACTTCACCACACTCTGTCGAATGACGTAAATCTTCGGATGTGTTTGCAATTGCCTGAATTCCCGGTTTTTCATCGTATGACACAGTTATTGTAAGAACATAATCATCAGGTACGATAATGTTACCTTGTTCATCAAACTGCATTTCCACCTGTTTGTAAACAAGTAAAACATCCTGCATTTTTTGTTCGAATTCAGGGTCACGGCGCTCACAGTAATATTTGATTTTAAATGGCTTGATACCGGAATCTTTCAGCAGCTTTTGGATATAGGTTTTTGTAACCGTGGCAAGTCTCGGATATCCTGCATCTTCAGCATTTTTCTGTATATGCAGATGAAGATTTTTTAAGGTCCATAATTCCTGTGAATAGCCTAATTCAACCGGACGCTGACAGGCAATATTCAGAATCCAGGCTTTGGCATCATCTGAAATTTCAGTCGGTCTTCCGGAGCGTTTGGCATCGAACAAAGCATTTTCGATACCACCTTCATTATATTTTGAAATGCAGCGACGCACGGTGCGTTTACTCACATTTAATCTGGTGGCAATTTCGTCAAATGGAACGCCCTCGGCTTTATATAGCAATATTCTTGCACGGTCAACAACCTGAGCCTGAATAGTTCTCATTTTCGATAACGATTTAAGATATTTTTTGTCTTTATCGCTTATTGCAAGATATGTTTGTTTCATAAAAATCATCCTTTATATTTGATAAAGACATTTTATCATACTATCCTTAGAAAATATATGGTACTTACTTAATTTTCACTATGCTAGATGAACAGATTGTATTCGTACACGGAATCGGAAAGCGAAAGACGTCTCTGCAAAAATCCATAGAAACACTGGAAAAATATATTGAAAAACTGAAGGAATATACCCATAAGATTCATCTGTGTGGGAAACGTAACAGTTATTCCAAAACGGATATAGATGCAACCTTCATGCGTATGAAAGAAGACGCCATGCTTAACGGTCAGTTGAAACCTGCATACAACCTACAGCATTGTGTTGATGCTGAATACATCACATGGCTGGACATCAGTGCCCATCCTACAGACGTGCTGACACTAATTCCTTTTTTGAAAGAGATGGAAAAATACTTACCTTTCAAATACAGTGAGATTGTTGCGGATGCCGGTTATGAAAGCGAAGAGAATTATGTTTTTATTGAACAAAACCAGCAGACAGATACATCAAGCCACAGAATTATGAAATATCCAAAACCCGAAAATATCAAAACGATATCAGCCGTCGGGAAAACATGGATTACCGCGAGGAAACGGATAGTTACATCTGTAGAAATGGCAGGGAACTGACTGCTCAATACGATAAAAAAGTCAGGAACAGAAATGGTTATACAAGTCTGGTTACTATATATGAATGTGAAAGCTGTCAAGGGTGTCCTTATAAAGAACAGTGTATTCATGGCAATAATTGCAAAACACCTATGGAAGAACGGACAAAGCGTTTAAATGTTTCAAAGGTCATGAATCAGAAACGCAAAGAAGACCTTGTGCGAATTACCAGCGAATACGGTACACAGTTAAGAATGAACCGAAGCATTCAGACAGAAGGCTCCTTTGCAGAGACAAAAGAAGATATGAATTTTCGGCGTTATCTTTATCGTGGAAAGAAAAATGTTCTGGCTTAAAGTATTCTACTGGCTATAGGTCGCAACATAAATAAGCTGCATCATAAAATTCAGTCAGAACGCACAGGAACCCATCTTTTTGAATTAAAGAAAATGGCGTAATTTTAGACTGATAAAAAAATGAAACTATTCTGCTAAGCAGGTATCCGTCGGATGTCTGTAAAAGTGCGTCCATTTTGGAAAGAAGATCGCTAAAAATACAATAAAATCTTAAAACAAGACAAAAAGAAGGCCATCGCCCAGCTAAAAATTTTTAGCTAATGCGACAGCCCCCTCGTCTTCTTTCTCGCTGTTATTCACTTCTACTTAAATCTTGTTTAGTTTTTTTTATTCTTTGCCTGCGAAGTTTATGAATATTATTCCTTCTTTATCGAATAACCAAAAATGATCGAAATAATAAACAGAGTGAGCCATATCCCTATGCATATTCCTTCTATCATACATGAGATAAACAATATTACCGAGGCGATTAAGCCGCTTAAGAAATTCGCACTATAGTTATGGATAAAATACTTGTTATCCGTCACTTCAATATATTCTGCATCTACCTTAGTTGCGGTGTTGACCAACTTTCCTGCGCTTCCCGAAATTTTCAAAAATGCTTTTGGAAAATAATTCTTCTGCTTTTTTATTCTTGAATAAAAATAACTTTCTTTGTAGGATATAGGGTTACAACCAGTGATAACTGTTCTTGTTCCAGCTTTGTCCAAGTATTAGCACTAAAATTACTTTCATAAAGAGCAAAGGGCAACCGAAGTCTGATTTCACTATCCGGTCGTAAGGCTATCATATAGACACCATTAATGGCTGTATTAATTTCACTGTAAAGATTGAGATCAATACTGGCACAAATTGCTCCCTTTTGCAAATATAATTCACTTAAATTTACTCCTGTACCAAACTCTGCCTCTTTGTTCCTTAGAATCACTTCTATTAAGTATATTTTTTCCGGCACATGACTATATACATCTTCCAAATTATACTCTTTCAGAAATGCTTCATAGGGTAATATTTGTCCACTCTCTACCTTTATGCTATATCCTTCCATGGTATCATTCATCAAGATATCCCCTTCCATCTCTACTTCCTCTCCCAAGGTAAAATTTTGTATCTCTGTCTTAGGAAACAGGCTGTTTATCTTCTCATACCTAAATTTCCCAAGAATAAGTAAGAACATCATCATCAATAAAAGGCTTACTTTTATAGCTCTGTTTCTCATCTTCTTTTTTCCTCACTGACTATCCTTCCCTCTTCCATGGTAAAAATAACCTCTGCATACTCCTCTAATTTTTCTTTATCATGGCAGGATACCAAAATCAGTTTTCCTTTTCTTTTTTCTTCCTGCAAAATTGTATCAAATAATGCAATTCCCTCTTTATCTAAGGCATTTAAAGGCTCATCAAAAATTAAAATATCAGGATTTCCCAAAATTACTGCGGCCAGCCCCAATCTCTGCTTCATCCCAAGAGAATATTTCCTGTATTTTCTTTTATCCTTCGGATCAAGTCCTACTTTTCTCATTACATTTTCTATTTCTTCTTCTCCCATGTTCTCTTGTAAGGAAGCTAACCACTCTAAGTTTTTTCTTCCTGTATCATCTTCTAAAAAAGCTGGGTACTCAACTAATAATCCAAGCTTCTTTGGAAAATCTACTTCTTTTCCAAGAATCTTGCCATCTACCACTACACTTCCCTCGGTTGGATAAATCAGTCCACTGATTAAACGCATAAGCATAGTTTTCCCTGAACCATTAATTCCACGGATTCCATAAACTGTTCCTGATAACAATTCCAAGCTGATTTTATCTAATACCTTTTTTCCTTTTATTATTTTTGTTACGTTTTTCAGTTCAATTTTTCTCTCTTTCACTTACTCCGGTCTCCTTACTAAATTTATCTTTCCAATCCTTACCCTTCCTATTCCTATAGATAAAACAATAATACCAATATTAATGATAATTCCCTGCCAAATCGCAAATCCGTTAACACGAAAAAAAATACTTCTTTTAACCATGGCAAAATTTCCTGTGAGAAAGGGAAAAGAATAGTATGTTGAAGCAAAGAGAAAAGCAGATGAGAATAAATAACAATACACCCTGTCCCAAAAAAGTCCCATAACCAGCTGAACATAACTTGTTCCAAGAGATGTTAAAACAGGCAGAACAAACATCAAAACAAGCAATTGTCCCTCCGTAATCTCCCCTAATCCTCCCTGCAATAAATATTCATTGAGATAAGGCTCGTATTCTGTAGAAATATTTCCCCCGAATACTACACAAAAAAAAGAAAGACTAAGATATAAGACAAAAAAATAGAGTAGTGTAGCACTTAGTAACCACAAGCATTTGGAATACCACCAAAGACCTCTTGACAAACCTCGTTTCATTCGCTGCAGCTCATATCCCCAAAAATCTTTATAGGGATAATTTAAGGTAAGAAAAGATGCATATAAAAAAATAAGCAACCACATGACAGGAAGCTGAAAAGTATCTTCCCTATTCGGATGAAAGGGTAATTTTCCCTGTAAAACATAGAGAAAAAGATTCATGGAGG
>JAFXGR010000155.1 GCA_017520155.1 Lachnospiraceae bacterium | reverse complement strand
GGATTCTTTCTCTATTCCACTATAGCTTAATGGAATCTGCTTCCACTGAATCTCCTTTAAGGCTTTCACCGCCTGCTCCAGCTGCATAGGTAGCTTGGGTAGCACAACCTTCAGGTTATAAGTCTCTGCCTTTGTTCCTTCTCCAAACTCAGCTCGTATCGGCACTGTTAATGTGGAGCCATAAATCTTTTTATTCTTTTCATATGCTGCTTTTAAATCCTGTTTAGCTAAGGTAAGCTCCACCTTATCCTCTCCGGGAATTTTAGCGACCTTTATCAGACTGTCACTTTTATTTTCCCTAATTTCCTCTACTTCCCAATCTACTGTTTTAGTATAAGGAACAGTGATGCGATAGGTTCCCATAACAGAATTGCTATCTGCAATATATTGTTCTGCTCCTAAGGTAACTTTTGTATCTGCTCCATTAAACTTTATTTTTCCTGTGGCGGTTGCTTTATTCTTAATTTTAACGGTAGCTGATAATTTAATTCCGTATTCCATCATTTCTCCTTCTGTGGAGCTTTCACTGATTACAGATTCATAAAAGCTTCCCTCAGGTACCACATACAGAGTAAATTTGTTAGAAGATTTTAGCTTTACGCCTTCCTTTGATACAATACGTAATTTACCATCGGCTGTAACCTGTGCAGTAAAGCTTTCCTTTTCCGGCACATGCACATATTTTGCATTTATGGTTTTCCCACCTGACATAAGGCTAACTTCTGTATTTACCTCTTCCGGTGTAAATACACTTGCCTCACTAATCTGATATTTATTAATTAAATCCTTCAGATTTACTGTAATAAGAGTATTTTTCCCCACTGAGCTGCTTTTTCCGTCAGTACAGGTATATTCTGTTAAATATCCGCTGGTGTCGTTTTTCTTAATCTCTTTGGGATTTACCCCTTCCTTAAGCGCAACTGCATATTGAGTTATCTCACCATCTATAATGGGCTTAATTTGGAAAAACTCAGCAAAACGATTTACCTTTCCACTGATATTTCGATTCATCAAGGTTCCTGCTGAAATCAGCCGTACTTTTTTATCTTTCATTTCCAATACTGCCATCCCATTTTCCTTGGCAGAAATAGTATAGGAATTCTTCACAGCAGCATTAATGGCTTTTGCTTTGGTTGTTTTTAGCGTAACAGCATTAGTTCTTACTTCCGCATTAAATTCATAATTTTCCGTCACACTTCCAAGCATAACATTAAGCTTATAACTATAATTCTCATTGGGAAGCACATAGGTTCCACTCTCCTCAGAGGGAGCAAATAACAGCAAGGCTCTTCCCCGGTCATCCAGAGTTTGTATTTCTCCCAGTCCTTTTTTTATACAAGCTTCCAAGGCTTCATAATGCTCTTTTTTCTTAACATTAAGCAGCTCCATTTTATCAAGGCTTACCCATGCGTGAGTAACCTTACCAATATATTCCTTAGGAATTGTTAAGTATATCTTCTGTTCCTTCGTAGATGCTCCAGCCTCCAAGACCCCTTCAACCTTTAGGGATACGGCTTTACTGCTTTTTATTTTACTATTATCAAGAGTTTTGTTTACCAATAAAAATTGTTCCTGGGTTTTATTTGTCTTATTTACAAGAGTAATCGTAATCCTTTCTGATGTCCCTACGATTTCATAAATTCCTTCCAAAGGATTACTATTAACAATTTTTCCTCCCGTTACCTTCAACTGATGCTCTACTCCAAAGAAAGTACCCGACTGTCCTTTATCTTTTAAAGCAAGCTTTAATGTATCATCCTTTAATCCATAGTAATAAATACTACTTTGTCCGGAATAAGTATCTGCAATAATCATTTGATTTCTTGTATTTGTTACCATTATTCCCAGATCCACAGGCCTTGCTAAAGTTACCGAAAGATTATCCAAAGTAACACTTCTATTGCTTCCATCACCTGCCTTCGCCGTGATAGTAAGCTTAGATGCTGTATCCTTCACCTTTACTATTCTATTTTCACTGATATGAACAGCTTTATCATTGGAGCTGCTATAGATCAGAGTATCTAATACTTCCTTCGCTATAAAATTCTCTTCTGTATATTCCTCCCGCTCCGGTACTCCCTTCTTCAAAATTACTAATTTACTTTGATTAATCTTATCTGCAGTTACCTGCTGATTACTTCTTGCAATAACTTCATAAAAACCCTGAGCCGCTTTTTCTTTTACAAAAATCATTTCTCCTAAAGAAACTGTGCTGTTTACTACCGTAATCCACTCACTATATCCAACAACTTCCGTATCTTTCCTTTCAAAGTCCCTAGCGATTACCTTTACACGAAATTTATTTTTGCTCTCATCGGAAGAAACAATATAGTTTTTGTCAATAGTGATTACTCCATTATCAATACTGAAAACTTCGTATTTTTCATGTCCTTTTACAATATCATTTTCTTCTCTATCCTGAAGAATCCATTCTACTTTCTTTGTTTTAGGCTCCTCTTTGGAGGCGTTATTGTAAATGACGTTTACTTTTAAAGAAGCATTCTTTTTGTATTCTTTAAAAATTCTTTCTGAAGACTCAACTTCCAAGGCATAAATTCCCTGCACCACCTGTATGGTAAATTCTTTCTCTGAAGGTAAAGTATTGTCTGCTGCCTCAGCAACTACCCTAACGGAGTACTTACCCGGTTTTACTGTTGGGTCTATAGAAGCAATAATCTGATTTTTATCATCGGTACCAACTTCAATTCCCTCCTGATTGGAAAAACACTGAAGCTTCTGGTAGCTTGTATTTTTTGAGAATACAGGTAGGGCAACTACGATATTTTGCTGTCCGGAGTATACTGTAGCATTTTTTACTTTAACCCCTAAGTTTGTCTCATAAATGGGGCTCTTGGTAGACATTACCTTTTTCACAACGGAGCCGGAGGAAAAGATAATATTTTTAAATTCTCCACTTTCTTTTGGCTCTTCTTTGTCCTTTGTCTGCACCAAGGATACTGTTACATCAAAATCCGCCTTAAAAGGAATATCTCCTTCTTGAATATGGTCATTTTCTCTCCCTATTACACGAACTGTTTCAATCTGAGTCTCTTGATAATAAGGACGATAAACGGTAATTTCTGAGGTTACATCTTTCACACTTTGGTCTGTTTTATTATCATATTTGGGAGTAATCTTTATTTTATACCACAAAGCGCCATCTTCTATTTTCCCCGGACTCTTCATGGTAAGATTAATCACTAAATCCAGATTTGTTCCATTCTCCTGCTTTATGGCAGGCTTTTTGCTTACGAATGCAGGAGTCTGAGCTGTAATCAGGAAGGTACCTCCGGTAATATAGTAATTTTTTTCACTCTTTGATTTTCCGGAATCATATAATTTTATGTATGCCTGTTCTCCTGCTTTGGTTGCCTTCACCTTAATAGACAGGATATTATCCTTCACCTGTACCTCAAAAGCAGCTTGAGCTTTCTGGTTCAAGTCATTTCTCATATCCTCACTAATAATTTCTTCTTCCGGCTTAGCCGTAACTACTTCTGCTTTTAAATTCTTTGCAGGCAGATTAGAGGTAAGCTTATACTCCTTTAAGGTATCTATTTCCTGTGTCAGCTTTCCGCTTTTTACCCCTTCAATAGAAGAAATTTTCATTTCAGGCTGAACCTTTATTTTTACAAAGGTTGTACTTGCGCCTCCCTGATTCTCTACACTTAATTCTAATGTCAATGTTTTTCCTATGACGGAGGTTGGTATTTTAAAATTAACCTTTTCCTTATCTTTAATAGAAACAGTTGCATCAACTACTCATACCGGCAGCAAAGTTACGTCCCGTTGTACCCAATACGACGATCCTTCCTCCTGTCATATATTCACAACAATGGTCGC
>JAFXGR010000154.1 GCA_017520155.1 Lachnospiraceae bacterium | reverse complement strand
TTATGTTTCCTTAAAGAAGTAAATCTTAGGAGTAAAAGGATGAGCAGAGAAGGTTATGTAGTACGTAAGACAAAAGAAACAGAGATTAATCTAAAACTAAATCTGGATGGAACGGGAAAAAGCAGTATATCTACGGGAATCGGATTTTTTGATCATATGTTAGAAGGATTCTCCAAGCATGGTTTTTTTGATCTGGACCTTACGGTAACAGGAGATCTTCATGTAGATGGTCACCATACGGTAGAAGATACGGGAATAGTATTAGGGGAATGTATTAAGGAAGCCTTAGGAGATAAGAAAGGAATTCGCAGGTATGGCAATTTTCTTCTTCCTATGGATGAAGTTTTAGTATTATGCGCTATTGACTTAGGTGGTCGACCTTATTTTCAAAGTGATGTTACCTTTCCCACGGAAAAGATTGGGAATTTTGATACAGAATTGATTCGTGAGTTTTTCTATGCTATTTCTTACAGCAGTAAAATGAATCTTCATTTTAAACTGTTATCCGGCGGAAATTCACATCATATTGCAGAAGCAATGTTTAAAGCTTTTTCCAAAGCTTTAGATCAGGCAGTAAGCTATGACGAAAGATTAGAAGGTATTTTATCTACGAAAGGAAGCTTATAAGATGAGAAAGAAATTAACAGCATCTATTTTTTTATCTAAGGGAAAGGCTGTTCAGGGGTATCATAATCTTCAGGTACTTTCTGAGGACCCTGTGGCCCTAGCCTTAAAATACAGTGAATATCATGCAGATGAATTATTAATTAGTGATATGTCAGATCATGATGAAGAACGGGAGAAGCATCTTGATCTCATCAAAGAAATCTGTGAAAAGGTACAGGTTCCCGTTATTGGCTCCTGTTTAGTAAAGAAGATGGAAGATGTTAAAAAGCTTCTTTATGCAGGATGTAAAAAAGCCATGCTCACCTATATTGATCAGGTAGAAGAGGAGCTAACCAAAGAAGTAAGCTTAAAGTTCGGAAAAGAAAAAATTATTGTTGCTGTATTAAATACAAAATTCTTTTTAAGTCACAGTGAATTTTTAGAAACTTATGTTTCTGAAGTATTATATCTGGGGAAAAAAGATTTTAGAGAGGCCTATGCACTTTCTCCCATACCTGTTACTGCATGGCTTTCTGATGTTTCTTTAGATAAGCTCATTGAAACCTTGGCTCAGGAAAATGTATGCGGTGCAGCAGGAGAAATGATTAATCAAAGTATTAAGGAAATCGATTCCCTAAAAATGTTATTAAACAGTAACGGAATCCCCATGTCTGCCTTAGATGCCGCAATTTGTTTTGAAGAGTTTAAGAAAAACAGTGACGGAATGGTTCCTGTAATTGTGCAGGATTATAAAACAGATCAGGTTTTAATGCTGGCTTACATGAACAAAGAAGCTTATGAAAAAACCTTATCTACGGGAAAGATGACCTATTGGAGCAGAAGCCGTGATGAGCTGTGGGTAAAGGGAGATACCAGCGGCCATTATCAGTATGTAAAAAGTCTTACTGCAGATTGTGATAAGGATACGATTTTGGCTAAGGTTTCTCAGACGGGAGCAGCCTGTCATACTGGAGAATACAGTTGCTTTTTTAATAAAATTATGGAAAAAGAGGATGCTAAGACAACTAATCCCTTAAAAGTATTTGAAGACGTTTTTGCCGTAATCATGGATCGTAAGCTTCATCCTAAAGAAGGTTCTTATACCAATTATCTGTTTGATAAGGGTGTGGATAAGATTTTAAAGAAATTGGGAGAAGAGGCTACAGAAATTGTGATTGCTGCCAAAAATCCCAATGCCAATGAAATTAAATATGAAATCTCCGATTTTCTCTATCATATGATGGTATTAATGGCAGAAAAAGGTGTTACCTGGGAAGAAATCGTGGAAGAGCTGGCTAAGCGATAGAGGCAGACAACAAAATATAACCAAAACTTTTTTCGTCTTTATCTTGTAAACTATTAAAGAATACCATTGTATTCTTCTTTTATTAATACTATAATGTACACGGTCTATTATGCCCCTTGAGGGGATAATAGGCCGTTTCTTTGTGTATTTTAAGCAAAGAAATAAACTATTGAAAACATAACGTAGGATGGTGTTTCAATACTTATTTTTATTGAAGGCTTGGAGGACAAATGATAAAGAAAGGGCAAAATGATTTTTCTAAGGGATCCGTAGGAGGATGTATTATTCGTCAGGCCATTCCCTTGATTATTGCACAGTTGGTACAGCTTTTATACAATGTAGTAGACCGCATTTATCTTGGTCATATGGAGGAGGGCAGCGGGCTTGCCCTTACCGGTGTAGGATTATCCTTTCCCATGATTACCTTGATTATGGCTTTCTCTGCCCTGTTTGGGATGGGCGGTGTACCTTTATTTTCCATGGCAAGGGGAGACGGTGATGAAGAAAAGGCAGGGAAGATTTTAGGCAACTCCTTTGCTTTACTTATGGTAAGCGGTGTGATTTTAATGACCCTTGGCTACCTTTTTCGAAGACCTATTTTATTTGCTTTTGGAGCCAGTGAGTCTTCCTATGTGTATGCCAATGAGTATTTAAAATTATATCTTCTGGGCACCTTATGTTCCATGATTACTACAGGATTAAACGGCTATATCAATGCCCAGGGATTCCCCAAGATAGGAATGATTTCTACCATAATTGGCGCAGTAGTAAATATTGTCTTGGATCCGCTCTTTATCTTTGGCTTTTCTATGGGCGTAAAGGGGGCAGCATTGGCTACAGTTATCGGACAACTAATGTCAGCCCTATGGGTAATGAGATTTCTTACCGGAAAGAAAGCAGTTATTCCTCTTACCATGGAGCATATTCGAATAGAAAAGAAGATGACAAAAGAGATTGTACAGCTGGGTACCTCAAATTTTATTATGCAAGGCAGTAATGGTATGGTTCAAATCGTATGCAATTCCACCCTCCAGACCTTTGGAGGAGATCTCTATCTTAGTATTATGACCGTGGTTTCCTCTGTACGAGAAATTTTCCATTTACCGGTCAGTGGAATTATCCAGGGCGCCCAGCCTGTGATTAGCTTTAATTATGGTGCAAAAAACTATGAAAGAACGAGAAAAGGAATTCGTTTTAATACGTTGATTGGTTCAGGCTATACCTTAATGGCCTGGATTTTTGTCCTTTTGTTTCCCAGTTTTTTATTTCGTATCTTTTCCAATGATACAGCCATGATGGAAGCCGGAGTACCTGCTCTTAAGGTATACTTTTTTGGCTTTGTCTTTATGGCATTACAGTTTTCCGGACAATCGGCTTTTCAGGCGCTGGGGGATGCAAAGCATGCTATCTTTTTTTCCCTTCTTCGAAAGGTCTTTATTGTGGTTCCCCTGACCTTACTTCTTCCGAAGGTGGGTTTTGGTGTTATGGGAGTCTTTATGGCAGAGCCTATCTCCAACGTCATTGGAGGACTGGCTAGCTACCTTACTATGAGAAAAACAGTCTATCGACAATTGAAAGAGAAAGAACTAGGAGAGAAAAAAGAAAATGTTAGCAACCTTTAAGAAAAAATTTATCGGAACGAAAGATTTTTATCTGTATGTACTGGGAATTGCCGTTCCCATGATTGTGCAGAATGCAATTACCAGCTTTGTCAGCTTTTTAGACAACATTATGGTGGGACAAATCGGGACAGAGCAGATGTCCGGTGTAGCCATTGTAAATCAGCTAATCTTTGTATTTAATATTACCATTTTCGGTGGAGTCTCTGGAGCCGGAATCTTTGGAACTCAGTTTTTTGGAAAAGGGGATCATGAGGGCCATAAATACACCTTTCGCTTTAAATTGTATGCCTGCGGTATATTAACGGTAGCAGCTCTTCTATTGGGAAAATTCCTTGATACTCAGCTGATTTCTCTATATTTATCTGATTCCGGAAGTATTGGGGATATTTCTCTGGCTTTACAGTACGGAAAAGAATATTTGGAAATTATGCTTATTGGTCTTGTACCTTTTGCCCTTTCCCAGGTCTATATCAGCGGAATAAGGGAAACGGGAAAAACTTTAATTCCCATGATTGCCAGTATGGCTGCTGTATTTACCAATTTGATTTTAGACTATGTATTAATTTTTGGTATGGGAGAAATTCCGGCTCTTGGGGTACAGGGAGCTGCCATAGCCACCGTTGTAGCCCGCTTTTTGGAATGTATTATTGTGGTAAGCTGGACTCATGCCAATCCGGAAAAAAATAAGTATATTAAAGGAATATATAAAAGCTTCTATATTCCCTCAGCCATATTAAAAAATATCATAAAAAAAGGAACACCTTTGATGTTAAATGAAATATTCTGGGCCACAGGAATGACCGTTATTGTACAATGTTATTCTGTTCGCGGACTGGAGATTGTGGCAGCACAAAATATTTCTTCTACGATTAATAACTTATTTAACATTGTTTATATACAGCTGGGAAGCTCCATTGCCATAGTGGTAGGACAGCTTTTGGGAGCAGGTAAATTAAAAGAGGCAAGAGATGCAGACAATAAGATGATTTTCTTTGTGGTTAGTGCCTGTGTAGCTGTTTCTGTTATTATGTGTATGGTGGGAGGATTGTTTCCCAAACTTTATAAAACAGAAGAAACTATCCGGGAATTGGCCTCACAGTTAATTATCGTTTCAGCCCTGTTAATGCCCCTTTGCGCTTTTTGTCATTCTACCTATTTTACCCTACGTTCCGGGGGAAAAACGGGAATTACCTTCTTGTTCGATTCTGTATTTACCTGGGTTGTTTTTATTCCTACAGCCTATGTTTTATCCAGCCATACCAGTCTTCCCTTTATTTTGGTGTTTATTCTGGTACAATCTTTGGAAGGCTTTAAAGCGGTTATTGGCTTTTTTATGGTAAGAAGTAATGTGTGGTTAAATAATATTGTAAATCATTAGTGGTAAGTTGAAAGAAGGAAACATCTCGTTCTACCATTAGGTAGCACAGAACAAACAGTAATAAAGCCAGGAGAAAACGGAGAGAAAAAAATAAAAAGTCAGTGGAGGCTTTGGAGAATTTTTCTCTCAGCTCTCTTTCTTCGAAAGTGTCATAACGAGAGGAGGAAGCATATATGCTGCCTCCTTTTTTTATTTGTTCTAAAACGTAAAGCTTTTCTTCCAGAAGCATAAGTTCTCCAAAGAATACTTTTTACTATATCTATGAATCAGAAGAGGGGAGTATGATTGAAAGGGAATTTCTCCCGGGAGAAATTGTGTCTTAAGAGAAAAAAAGGTATAATAAAAAACAAAGATAAAATTTAGGAAAAGAAGCAGATCTGTTTTTTAGGAATTACAGATAAGAAATGGAAAGCAGAAAGAAGTTCATATCCTAAAAAAATGGAGAGAGAAGATGAGAAACAATTTTAATAACCTAGAGCTTAAGATTATCTACAGTTTGCGTAAAACCATCGCCTTGGAGTTAAAGCAGGGAAGTCTCACCATTCGGGCCCCCAGAGGAATGCCCCGAAAAGAAATCAATGCCTTCCTGGGAGCTAAGAGAAGCTGGATTGAAAAACATCTTGCAAAAATGCAGAAACACCAAGAATCTTTACCGCAGATGGAACCATTTACCATGGAAGAACTTCAGCAACTTTCAAAGAAAGCCTTATCGATTATTCCCCCAAAAGTACAACAATATGCTACTATAGTAGGTGTAGATTACGGACGTATTACGATCCGTAGCCAGCGTACACGTTGGGGCAGCTGCTCTTCTAAGGGAAACCTGAACTTTAATTGTCTTTTACTGTTATTTCCGGAGGAAGTGATTGATTATGTGGTCGTTCATGAACTGTGTCACAGAAAGCATATGAATCATTCTGCAGACTTTTATAAGGAAATAGAACGGGTATTGCCGGAATACCGAAAATCCCAAAGATGGTTAAAGGAAAATGGAAGTTTGGCCCTAAGCCGTCTTCCTTAAATTATTTTTGTAAAAAACTTTCTTTGCGGTCTTAAAAGGCCTTGTGGTTAAGAATAGATACCAAAAAGATAAATCCTTTTGAATAAATAATGGACAAATTCCCTCTACATACAGTAGAATATGACAGTAACTATCTTAAAAGTATGGACAAATCATAAGATGATATAGAATAGAGGTAAACATGAAGGAGTATAAATTAGCCTTAAGTGATGAAATTTTAATGCAGGTAGAAAAACCTGCCCGTTATATTGGTAACGAAGTAAATTCTATAGTAAAGACAGGCGATGAAAAAGTTAAAATTCGTTATGCCATGTGCTTTCCCGATGTATACGAGATTGGAATGTCCCATTTGGGAATGAAGATTCTATACGATATGTTAAACCGTTGGGAGGATGTATGGTGTGAACGTGTATTTTCTCCCTGGGTAGATCTGGATAAGATAATGAGGGAAAAGAATATTCCTCTTTTTGGTTTAGAATCACAGGATCCCATTAAAAATTTTGATTTTCTGGGAATTACTATTCAATATGAAATGTGCTATACCAATATTTTACAGGTACTGGATCTGGCAGGAATTCCTCTTCGAGCAAAGAACAGAACCTGGGATGATCCCATTGTAATGGGTGGTGGACCTTGTACCTATAATCCGGAGCCTATTGCAGATTTCTTTGATATTTTTTACATTGGTGAAGGAGAAACAAGACATCGGGAGATTTTGGACTTATATCTTGAGTGTAAAGAACAGGGACTTTCCCGAGAGGAGTTTTTAAGAAAAGCTGCCTGTATCCCCGGAATGTATGTTCCTATGTTTTATCAGGTGGAATATCATGAAGACGGAACTATTAAGGAGTTTGGTCCCATTTACGAAGAACTGCCCAAAAAGATAAAAAAAGAAATGGTGCTGGATGTAAGCAATACTTATTATCCCTTAAAGCCGGTAGTTCCTTTTATTAAGGTTACCCAGGATCGTGTAGTTCTTGAAATTCAAAGAGGCTGTATCCGAGGCTGTCGATTCTGTCAGGCCGGTCAGCTATACCGTCCCGTACGTGAACGTGAAGTGGATGTTTTGAAGAAATATGCCTTGGAAATGCTAAAAAATACAGGCTATGAAGAAATTTCTTTAAGTTCCTTAAGTTCCAGTGATTATTCTCAGTTAGAGGAACTGATTAATTTCTTAATTGAAGAAGGGAAGGAAAAACATACTAATATTTCCCTGCCCTCCCTGCGTATTGATGCTTTTTCCCTTGATGTAATGAGTAAAGTACAGGATGTAAGGAAAAGTTCCTTAACCTTTGCACCGGAGGCAGGAAGCCAAAGACTTCGAAATGTAATTAATAAAGGAATTTCTGAAGAACAGATTATTCAGGGAAGCTCCTTAGCCTTCCAAGGTGGTTGGAGCCGTGTAAAGCTGTACTTTATGCTGGGACTTCCTACAGAAACTGAGGAGGACATTCGAGGAATTGCCCAATTGTGTAATAAAGTGGCAGCTACCTTTTTTGACGTAGTGCCAAAGGAAGAGAGAAAGAATGGTCCGGTGCAGATTGTAGCCAGCACCTCCTTCTTTATTCCCAAGCCCTTTACTCCTTTCCAGTGGGCTCCCATGAACACAAAGGAAGAATTTATTGAAAAGGCTTACTTAACCAGAAGTGCCGTTATGGAACAAATTAACCAGAAAAGGATCAAATACAACTGGCACGAAGCTGACACCAGCGTTATTGAAGGTGTTTTAGCAAGAGGAGACCGTAAGTTAAATAATGTGATTGAATCACTCTATCAAAAGGGCTGTATATACGATTCCTGGAGTGAATATTTTAAAAATGATTTATGGCTGGAAACTTTAGCTGAGCATGGTCTAACAACAGAGTTTTACAATACAAGACAACGAAGCTTTGAGGAAATTCTTCCTTGGGACTTTTTGGATTGCGGTGTAACCAAGGAATTCTTAATGAGAGAATGGAAACAGGCCGTGGGAGAAGTGGAATCCCCTAACTGCAGACAGAAATGTCTGGGTTGCGGTGCTGCCCGTTATGGTGTAGGTGTTTGTAAAGAACCAAAAACAGGAGGACAGTCATAAGATGCGTATAAGAATAAAATTTAGTAAACATGGTGCGGTAAAATTTATCGGTCATCTTGATATCATGCGTTTTTTCCAAAAAGCTATTCGTCGTGCCCAGATTGATGTAGCTTATTCCGGAGGTTTCAGTCCTCATCAAATTATGAGTTTTGCGGCTCCACTGGGGGTAGGACTTTGCAGTAACGGAGAATATCTGGATATTGAAGTAAACTCCCATCAGGGAAGAGAAGATATGATGAGCAGGCTTAATGAAGCTATGGTAGAGGGCATTAAGATTGAAAATATTGTGGCCTTAAGTGATAATGCAGGCAATGCCATGGCCAGTGTGGCAGCTGCTTCCTATCTTGTTGAATGGAAACTGAAAGCTGAAAAGCCCCAGGGATTGAAGGAATCCTGTCACTCCTTCTTTGCACAAAAGGAAATCTTTGTTACCAAGGAAACAAAAAAAAGCACTATGTCTGTAGATTTAAAGCCGGGAATTTATGCCTTTGAAGAAAAAGAAGAGGGGATTTATCTCTTGGTAGATGCCAGCAGCAGCGGTAATATTAAGCCTGCATTATTATTAGAAGCCTTTTTTGCTTATTTAAACTTACCCTTTAATCCAAATAGTATACAAATTACCCGAGAGGATACTTTTACAAGGGATAAAAAGGGAAGTTTAATTCCCTTGGATCAGGCAGGAGAAAATTTCTAATGAACTCCGTTTTACTTTTTGTGGAATATAAAAATAAAATCCTCTCCTTATTGTATGGGGATAATCGTTTAAAAAAGGCAACTGTACATGAAAGCTCTCAATCAGAAGTAGGGGCAATTTATATTGGAAAAGTAAAAAATGTAGTCCCTGCCATTGATGCCTGCTTTGTAGAATATAAAAAGGATTGTATTGGCTTTCTTCCTTTAAAACAGGCAAAGTATGCCAAAAAACTAAATGGAAGTAAGAAAAACTCCTTAGTGGCAGGAGATGAGATTATGGTTCAGGTAGAAACCGAAGGGGTGAAAACAAAGGCTCCCGGATTAACCTGTAATCTTTCTCTTCGGGCAAATTATTGTGTGGTTACTCTGGGAAAAAGCCATATAGGTTTTAGCTCCAAATTAAAGGAAAATACAAAAGTCCGCTTAAAGGATTGGCTTTATCAAAGTGATAATTTTCCTATGCTCCAAAAGAAAGAACTGGGGGTAGTAATCCGAACTAATGCAGCTAAGCTGGAAGCAAAAGAGGAATTGGACAAAGAGCTGTCTTCCTTACTTCTTCAAATGGAAAAAATCCAAAGTGAATTTCAGTTTCGTACCTGCTTTAGCTGCCTTTATCAACCTATTCCCACCTATTTATCGGAAGTACGTGATCTTTACCAATGGGAGTATGATAAAGTTGTCACAGATATTCCCCATGTGTATGAGGAGCTTATAAAGGAGATCCACGGGCGAAAGGAAGTTTCCTTTTATGATGACAAAAAAATGTCTCTTTCTAAACTTTACAGTGTCTCTTCCAGATTGAAGGAGGCTTTGGATGAAAAAGTCTGGCTAAAAAGCGGAGCTTATTTAATTATTCAGCCCACAGAGGCTTTAACTGTAATTGATGTAAACAGCGGTAAGATCCAAAAGAAACATCCCGGAGATGATATCTATTTTACCATCAACAAAGAGGCCGCAAAGGAAATTGCCTTTCAATTGAAACTTCGTAATATCTCCGGAATAATTGTAGTAGATTTTATCAACCAGAATAAACAGGAGCAGGATAAGGAGCTGCTGCATTACTTTTCCTCTCTTGTAAAAGAAGATCCGGTACAGACTAATGTAGTGGGAATGACCTCCTTAGGCTTGGTGGAAGTTACCAGAAAGAAAGTGTATCGTTCCTTAAGGGAGCAATTAATCTAAATAAGCGTCAGCAAATACTGTATTACACTAAAATTTATTTAGCTGATCATTGTAAGGATAAGGATAATCGAATGGATTTTATAAAATTAGAAAAGGTTCATAATGGAAAATATCTGAAAAATTATGAATTAACCTACCTGAATAAGGCAGGAAAAGAGAAAAAATTTGAACTGGTAAGCCGTAAGGAAATTACCTGTAAGGAAGAACTTGGCCTTCGTCCCAGTGGTGTTTCCATTGTAGCCTATAAGCAAGACAAGCTTCTATTACTAAAGGAATTTCGCATGAGTATTAATAAAAGTATTTTTAATCTTTGTGCAGGAATGCTGGAAAAGGGAGAAACCATTGAGGAATGTATCACACGGGAATTATATGAAGAAACGGGATTAACCGTTTCCAAATTTATTTCTATTTTGCCGCCATCCTTTGCTGCAGTAGGGTTTTCCGATACCACTACCTATGCAGCATTTGTAGAAGTAGAAGGGGAGATTGAAGACCATTCCTCCGATAACGAAGAGATTCAGGCCGGTTTATATACTAGGGAAGAAGTAATGGAATTAATGGAAACTGAGGAATTCAGCTCACGTTCTCAGATCGCAGCTTACTTTTTTGTCCAGGGCTTTAAGCCGGTGTAAAAGACGAAAAAGTTTTCTTTATTTTATAGTAACAGAAAATACAGATAAATACTTGACATAATCAGTAAATGATGATATCATGCATGAGTATGCCGCATAGCGAGGTTATAAGTCTGCACTGCAGCACCATAGCTAGCGAGTAAACAAACATAAATTTAGTTTGTAAATAGGAGGTGCCTTATGTACGCAATTATTGCAACAGGTGGAAAACAGTACAAAGTTTCTGAAGGCGATGTAATCAGAGTAGAAAAGCTCGATGTTGAGGCTGGAAACACTGTAACTTTTGACCAGGTAATCGCAGTAAGTGATAACGGACTTAAAGTTGGTGATGCAGTAGCAAGTGCCAGCGTTTCTGCTACCGTAATGGATCAGGGAAAAGCTCGTAAAGTTATCGTTTACAAGTATAAGAGAAAAACCGGTTACCATAAGAAAAATGGTCATAGACAAGCATACACTCAGGTTAAAATTGACAAGATTAATGCTTAATAGGTTACAAAATGACACATGTTTTAATTTTTAAGTCAAAAGATGGGGAATATAAGGGATTCAATTGCATTGGCCATGCAGAATATGGAGATGCAGGTGAGGATATTGTCTGTGCGGGAATTTCTGTTTTAGTAATTAATACCATTAATTCTCTTGAAGAACTTTCCGGTGAGAAATTATCTGTTACCCTTAATGAGGAAGAAGGATTGATCGACTGTCGTTTTTTAACACAGATTAATGAAAAATCCGTCCTGCTGATGGATTCTCTTATTTTGGGCTTAAAAGGAATTAAAAAACAGTATGGTAAAGAGTATTTAGACTTAACATTCGAGGAGGTGTAAACTGATGTTGAATATGAATCTTCAATTTTTTGCACACAAAAAGGGAGTTGGTTCTACAAAGAACGGTAGAGATTCCGAATCTAAAAGATTAGGTGCAAAAAGAGCAGACGGACAATTCGTAAAAGCAGGAAATATCTTATACAGACAGCGTGGAACTAAGATTCATCCCGGCGTTAATGTAGGTCGTGGTGGAGATGACACATTATTTGCTTTAGTTGACGGTGTACTTAGATTTGAAAGAAAAGGAAGAGATAAGAAACAGGCTTCCGTATATCCTGTAGAACAATAGTACCTATGATGGGCTTCAAACATGAATTGTTTGGAGCCCTTTTCATCGTATTATATAAATTTATAAATGGAATCCTACAGTTTTGTTTTAATGTTAAAAGGAGACAAAAATGTTTGCAGATAGAGCAAAAATATATGTAAGAAGCGGAAAAGGCGGTGACGGCCACGTATCCTTTCGACGAGAAAAATATGTACCAAATGGCGGTCCCGACGGAGGTGACGGTGGACACGGAGGCAGCGTTATCTTTGAAGTAGATGAAGGAATGAATACCCTGGTTAATTTCCGTCATGTTCACAATTATCACGCTGAACACGGACAGGATGGGGGAAAGAAAAACTGCAAAGGAAGAGACGGTAAAGATATTATTTTAAAGGTTCCTGAAGGAACAGTAGTTAAGGAGTTAGAAAGCGGAAAAGTAATTACCGATATGTCCGGTGACAATCGAAGATATGTCCTTTTAAGCGGAGGTAAAGGCGGTAAAGGAAATCAGCATTATGCCACCAGTACCATGCAGGCTCCCAAATATGCACAGCCGGGGCAGCCGGCAAAGGAATTAAATCTTTTACTGGAATTAAAAGTAATTGCTGATGTAGGTCTGGTTGGCTTTCCCAATGTGGGAAAATCCACCTTTTTATCTCGTGTAACTAATGCAAGGCCTAAAATTGCCAATTATCACTTTACTACCTTAAATCCCAATTTGGGAGTAGTAGATTTAACGGGAGAAAAGGGCTTTGTTATTGCGGATATTCCCGGGTTAATTGAAGGAGCTTCTGAGGGAGTGGGCCTAGGCTACGAGTTTTTGCGTCATATTGAAAGAACTAAGGTGATGATTCATATTGTGGATGCTGCAGGAGTAGAAGGCAGAAATCCTGTAGAGGATATTTATGCAATTAATAAAGAATTGGAAGCTTATAATCCCGAAATTGCAAAACGTCCACAGGTAATTGCCGCCAATAAAATAGATTGTATTTATGATGGTGATTCAGATCCGGTAGAAGAAATTAAAAAAGAATTTGAGCCAAAAGGTATTCAGGTATTTCCCATATCTGCAGTAAGCGGACAAGGGGTAAAAGAGCTGTTGTTTGCAGTTTCCAAAATCCTTGAGGAAAGGGAAGATACAGTAACAACCTTTGAGCAGGAATTTTTCCCGGAATTTGGAGGCTACGGAAACGAACCCTTTACTGTGGAATATAATGAAGAAGATAAGGAATATGTGGTGGAAGGTCCAAGAATCGAACGAATGCTTGGCTATACTAACTTGGAAAGTGAAAAAGGGTTTGTATTCTTCCAGAATTTCTTAAAAGAAAACGGTATTTTAGAACAATTAGAGGAACTGGGTATTTCTGAAGGAGATACTGTTCGCATGTATGGTTTAAAATTTGATTATTATAAGTAAAAAGCAAAACCCTTATTAACTGACAGCAGATTCCCATAAAATCATAAGTTTTTATAGGAATCTTACGACAAAAGAGAATTAAAAGAGAGGTTATTATGACAAGTAAACAAAGAGCATATTTAAGGGGATTGGCAAGTACCCTTGAACCTGTTTTTCAGGTAGGTAAATCCAGTGTTACTCCGGAAGTAACCCAAGCTGTTGCAGAAGCTTTCAATAACAGAGAATTGATTAAAATTTCTGTTTTAAAAAATTGTATGGATGATCCCAGAGCTATCGCAGAAGTAATTGCAGAACGTACGCATTCTCAGGTAGTACAGGTAATCGGGAAAAAAATTGTTTTATATAAGCCGGATAAAAAGAATCCCAAAATTATTCTTCCCATTAAGTAAATAATTACAAGTTCACTGTAAAATTATTTTCTGCTTATACTTGACTCATATGGACTACTTTGATAAAAAAATATCAATTTTTTCCATTTTTACCTTGCTAAATTATTAAAACAAGGATAAAATAAAGAAGAAGTAAATTGTTAAGTTTAGATATAGGAGTATATTATGAGCACAAAAAGACGTGTTGGTATTATGGGTGGAACATTTAATCCCATTCATTTAGGACATTTAATTGTAGCAGAAAATGCATATGAGGAATTAAATCTTGATGAGGTTTTATTCGTTCCCAGCGGAAATCCTTACATGAAGGATTATGTGGATGTATTAGATGCGAAAACGAGAATTGATTTAGTAGGAGAAGCCATTGATGACAATCATCATTTTGCACTGTCTACTATTGAAGTAGATAGAGGGGGGAATTCTTATTCCTATGAGACCATCGAAAGCCTAAAGAAATCTAATCCTGATACAGAATATTTCTTCATGGTTGGTGCAGATAGTCTTTTCACCATGGAAAAATGGATGTGCCCTGAAAAAATTTTTAATGAAGTTACTGTTGCCGTTGCTTCCCGTGGGGGAGTAGATCAGCAGAAAATGATGGAGCAGGTTGCCTATTTAGAAGAAAAATATAACACCAAAATTGTAATTCTTCACTCTCGTGCAGTAGAAATTTCCTCTACACAGATTAGAGAACGTGTAAGAAACGGTCAAAGTATCCGTTATATGGTTCGCTATAAAACAGAACAGGTAATCCGCAAAAAAGGTCTTTATCTGGGAGAATAAAAAGCTCATTTAATAAGATGATTCCTGTAATAAAATTAATACAAAGGGATATAGTGTACAATGTATGATCTTATAAAAATTAAGAAACAATTGGAAAAGGCATTGGATCATAAACGATATGAGCATACTTTGGGTGTGGCCTATACCAGTGCGGCTCTTGCCATGCGCTATGAGGAAGATATTCTTAAGGCTCAGGTAGCAGGGCTGCTTCATGATTGTGCCAAATGTATGGATAATGAGAAAAAGGTAGCTATCTGCCAAAAACATCACATTAAAATCAGTGAAGCAGAAGAAAGAAATCATTTTCTCCTTCACGCTAAGGTAGGTGCCTATGTAGCAGAAAAGAAGTATCATGTTAAAGATGAGGATATTTTAAATGCTGTTACCTATCATACTACGGGACGACCGGGGATGTCACTTCTTGAAAAGATAGTCTATGTGGCCGATTATATTGAGCCCGGAAGAGATCATGCAAAAAATCTGCCTGAAATCAGAAAACTGGCCTTTCAGGATTTAGATCAGGCTCTGGTAAAAATTTTAAATGATATTTTGGTTCATTTAAAAGAAATTAATAAAGAAATTGATCCCATGACACAGCTTTCTTATGAGTATTATAAGGAACTTATGAGTTATGAAGATTAATAATACAGGAGTGCCAATGAATATTATAGAAAAAATGACAGAAGCAGTTGTTGCTGCCTTAGAAGATAAAAAAGGAGAAGATATTCAGCTTATTGATATTAGCGAAATTTCTCCCATTGCTGATAAATTTATCATAGCAAGCGGTACCAACAGAAATCAGGTTCAGGCCATGGCTGATGCTGTGGAGGAAAATATGCATAAAGCAGGTTTTTCTCTAAAACAGACTGAGGGCTACGACAGTGCTAATTGGATCCTGATGGATTTTGTTGATGTAGTAGTTCATATTTTTGATAAAGAAAGCCGTTCTTTCTATGATTTGGAACGAATTTGGAAAGATGGCAAAATAACAGACTTAGCTTCGCTTAGAAATTTAAATAACTAGCAAAAAAGAACCTCTTGAAAATGAGGTTCTTTTTTAGTGCAAGCCTTCCATCATATAAAAAGCTTATTAATCCATGTAAAGATTCATTTTTATTTACAAAATATCGATAATCGATAAAATTTTCCTTTTTTTATCCATGTCACAATACTGAATTTTTTCAATAATTACATCATCAATTGATTTTTCAAGCTTATTATTACCAATAAAAGTATATTCTCCCTGTATAAAATAATCAACACTGCACTGAAGAATGTTAGCTATTTTTATTAGAGCACTTAGAGAAGGATGTGCACGACCACATTCTATATTTGAAATATGGCTTGGATTTACATCAAGATAATTTGCTATCATTTCCTGAGTTATGCCTTGATCTTGCCTGCGTTCCTTTATTTTAAGACCTATCATTTTAAAATTTAACTCCGACATATAATAGTTTTCCTCTCTATATCAACAAGTGCTTAATTGAAAAAATTACTTGTTACACTTCACTCCCTGGCTTTATGTTACGGGCAGCACACACATTTAAAGTGGCTTCCGGTCCGGTGTCAGCTGCTTTCTCTATAGATATACTTTCCCTCATAACCAACAGCTAATGACTGGTTATAACTAAACTGTCCAATTACCTACTAAGATTTCATCCTTTGTTTTATTTTATGTTTCTATTTTTTTTAGCATAAGTAGTTAATACAAAATAACATTAGCAATAGCTAATGTTGTGTGTTATAATCTTCAGTGTAAAAATACAAGTTTTAAGTTTGAAAGGGGAAAAAATTATGAAGAAAATAATATTACGCTTTTATTAGTAAAAACCTTAAACCAGTAAAGGAACTTACAGGAAAAATAAGAGGTGTATGATAGCAGAATAGTTATTATTCATCAGACAAAAGATTACAAGAAACAACAAAGGAGGAACCATAAGATGAAAGTAAACTGGAAATCAGCCTTATCACTGACACTGGCTTTAGTCTTAACAGTAAGTGCTGTACCGGCCACAAGAGTGGAAGCTTCTGAAGCTATAACAGATGTAATGCTATCAGAGGAAAATATGGAAGTAGTAACACAGGAGATTCCCGGAGATGACGATAGTCAGACTCCTAACAGTGATAAGGGATTAGAAGAAGAAAAAGAGAATGAAGATTTAGAGAATGAAGATTCAAAAAATGCTTTAGATGAAGAGATAAGTTCTGGCGTTTTAGAAGAGAAAAAAGAAGAAGCTCCAGACCAAAAAGAAGAAAAAGAGGAAGCAACTGTTTCCGGTTCATCCTTAGGGGAAGAAACAACAGAAGAATCCGTATCAGATTCTTCCTTAGGGTTAATGCTGGAAGAAACACAGCAGTCAGAATCGCCCATCGTAGAAGTAGAGATTCTTGCAGCAGAAGAAGAGAATATTGCATCAGGAACCATTACTAATGAACAGGGAGGAATTACCTGGAAAATTGATGCTGCAGGAAAGCTCACCGTGACAGGTAAGGGAGAGATCTTAGGAAGTCCTACTGAAAG
>JAFXGR010000153.1 GCA_017520155.1 Lachnospiraceae bacterium | reverse complement strand
TGACAAAGGAAGAAATTGTTATGGCCATGGAGGCTAACATCCATGTGGAGTCGATCTATAAATCTGTATATCAATCTGATGGCAGTGAAATTTATCTTGTAGATCAGGTGGTGGCAGCAGGAGGCACCAAGGCAGTGGGAATACAGGCAGGGGCAAAGGAAGGAAAAAATACCTGCATGGGAATTCATGAGGATAAGGAAAAGGAATCGCTATTAAACCATATGCTTCTGGAACAATTACTGGAAGCATTAAAGGAAAATGAGAAAAATCTAATTAAAATGAGATATTTTGAAAATTTAACCCAGGTACAGGTGGCCAAAAAACTAGGAATCAGTCAGGTACAGGTATCTCGAACGGAGAAAAAAATATTGCAGGGAATGCGTAAAAGTTTGGAGAGATAGGAGAGGTGATGGAGCAAACTACATTATTTTTAAGCTTGAATACAAAGGTAAAAGTAAACAAGGAGGTAATTGTATTAAAAGATATTGCCAAAATTTATTGTTTAGATTCTGCTGTTTCCCAAAGAATAAATGAAATGGAAATTTATCGTTTTAAAAAGCAGGATGAGGGAAGATGTGTGATTACGGTATTAAAAGTAATTTCTTTAATTCAAAAAATGGAACCTCAGCTGACATTAACCAGCTTGGGAGATACACAAGTCATTGTGGAGCAGGTAAAGGGAAAAAAGATATTCTTTGGGGGGAATCGGATAAAGATTGCTGTTGTGGCAAGCCTTTGCTTTTTTGGAACAATGTTTACCACCATGGCTTATCATAATGATATTAGTATACTTTCCCTGTTTGAAAGAATAAAAAGGATTATAGGTAAGGATCAGGGGGAAAGGGTTACTTTGCTGGAAATAGCCTACTCAGTGGGACTGTCCGTAGGAATCATTGTATTTTATAATCATATTGGAAAACGAAAACTGACAAAAGATCCTACTCCGGTTGCTGTGGAAATGAGAACTTATGAAGCAGAGATTAATCAGTCCTTAGTGGAATTGGCAGAAAGAGAGGGAAAGACCATTGATGTTTCTTAGAGAGCTATTGGCAGTAATCAGCTGTTTTGGGTTTGGAGCTTTGTCCTCTGCAGGAATTTTTACTGTTTTTGTTACGGTAGGTCTGGTACCCAGGCTGGCAGATAAAACCCATACGGCAAATCATATAGAAGAGTATGAAACTGCTATTATATGGGGAGCAGTAATGGGCTGTCTGCTGTCGCTGTTTCCGTTTTCTTTTGGAGGATTATCTTTTCTTTCTTTTTTGGGAGAAGCAATGCTCCTTATTTTTGGTTTATTTGCAGGAATGTTTGTGGGCTGCTTTGCCATAGCTATTGCAGAAATGTTAAATACCATTCCTATTTTTTCCAGAAGAATTTCCATGGGAGCCGGTACGGGGATTGTGCTTTTGTTTATGGCGTTGGGAAAAAGTGCAGGAGCTTTGTTTTATTTTTTCTTCTCTATAGGGTAAACCAACGTATAAAAAAGACAAGAGAAGGAAAACTAAAGGGAAGAAGGAATAAAATCAGGAGGAATAAGGAGATGAATCAACAGCAGCAGAAAAAATATGAAGAGTATGTAAAACAGGTGACGCCTACTCATAGTTTGATTAAGCAGGTTTTAAAGGCATTTTTTTCCGGAGGAGTAATTTGTACTTTGGGACAGTGGATTACCAATATGCTAATGGAAAATTTTCAGTTAAAAAAGGAAATAGCCGGTACATGGTGTTCATTGATTTTAATCTTAATTTCCGTAATGTTGACGGCCTGTCATTTGTACAATAAGATTGTGAAATGGGCAGGAGCAGGCGCGCTTGTTCCCATTACCGGATTTGCTAATTCAGTAGCAGCTACAGCCATTGAATTTAAAAAAGAAGGACAAGTATTTGGAACAGGATGTAAGATTTTTACCATCGCAGGGCCGGTAATTTTATACGGCATTCTTGTTAGCTGGGCATTGGGAGTTGTATATTGGATAGTAAATTAAGGGTAACAGGAAGGGGTAAGGGGGATCCTGTTATACTTTATTTCATACACTTAATTTGTATCTTTTCGCCTTGCAATTTTATAAAATTAAGTCTATTATAAAAGTGTATATTTTTAATTCGTCAGATAAAAGGAAGGGTTCCTATATGAATTATTTACAAAAGTTATTTATTAATTCCGTGGTAGATATTTATTCGGATATTATGTCAGTAGATCTTGAAACCGGAGAATGCTGTTACATTTGTATGCAGAATCATACCCTGGAAGAGGTGAAACTGGAACAAAAATGGGATGAAGTAAAATATATGCTTTTACAAAATGTGGTAGAGGAAGATCATCAGCATGTACTGGAACTGTGGGACAGCCGTATGGTACCGGATGCACCTTCGGAATTTGCCTTTGGTGTAAATTATCATGTAAAAAATGAGGAGCGGGGAGGACTGGCTTCTTATTGGCGAATGAATATTGCAATTATGGAAAATCGAGGAAAAAAACAGGCTGTTATTTTCTGTCGTGACCATACCATTGATATGAAATCTATGTTTCATATCGTGGACATACATAATAAAGATAAGCTTACTTATCTGTATAATAGATTTAAATTGGAAGAGATGATAAAAACAGAATATCGGGAAATGGAAACCTGTGGTATTTTATTTTTCGATATTAACGATTTTAAGAAGATTCAGGATAATTATGGAATTGAAGAGAAGGACCATATTCTGGAAGTAATTTCAGAAAGTATTAAATCCTTGGAAAATGAGAATGTACTGGCGTACCGTTATGACCGTGATTCTTTTGTGGTTGTGGCCAAAAACTGCAGTAAGGATTCTTTTAAGGATATTATTAATCTTTGGATGCACTGCTGGGAGGAGATGGCAGATAAACGAACAATAGAATATACCGTAGCCTTGGGAAATGCCTGGGACTGTGGAGCAATTTATATTGAAGAGCTGATTTCCAAGGCAAAAACCCATATGTACAGTAATAAGCGAAAATTAAAAGATGGTTTTCCTATGGATTATTATCTTCAGGAAGATACTTCTACCCAGTTTGGGCTCTATAATCGTCATCAGTTTTTGGAACAGATGAATTATAAATTAAAGTATGAACCGGGAAATTACTGTGTTATTGCTATTGATATTGAACATTTTAAATTATATAACCGTTGGCTGGGAAGAAAGGCAGGAGATATTCTTCTTATAGAGATTTCCAGAAGATTAAAATATTATGAAAGATTAAATCAGGGGATAGCATCCTATATCGGCGGGGATGATTTTGCTCTGTTTTTACCTTATGATGAACGTTTGTTATTCCTTTTGGAAAAAGATTTAAAGAATATCAGCATGAGAAAAAGCAGAAATGTTGGATTTTTACCTGCTATTGGTGTTTACAGAGTACCGGCAGATGCCAAGGATGCACAGGGAATGTATGATATGGCCCTGGAAGCATCTAAGCATGTGGTAGGTAATTATGACAGCAGAATTTGTTATTATGATGAAAGCATGATTTCTGTAGTGGAAAAAGAGATCAATATATTGAATGAGGCTAAGATTGCGTTGGAGAGACACCAGTTTTTCCTGGCAGTACAGCCTAAATGCCGTATTTCCAGCGGTAAAATTGTAGGAGCTGAGGCTTTAGTACGTTGGAGACATCCGGAAAAGGGAATGATTATGCCCGGAACTTTTATTCCGGTTATGGAAAAGAACGGGGTAATCAGTGATTTGGATCTTTACGTTTGGGAGGAGGCTGCTCGTTACATTCGTAAATGGATGGATGAGGGGGTTGAACCAGTACCTATTTCCATTAACGTATCAAGAATTGATATTCTTTCTATGGATGTGGTAGATGAATTAAATGCTTTAATCAGAAAGTATAATATTGAAAAGAAGTATCTTAAGGTAGAAATTACGGAAAGTGCATATGTGGAGAATGCAGAAAAAGTAACAGAAACTTTGGAACGACTGGAACATGAGGGATATACCTTATTAATGGATGACTTTGGAAGTGGGTATTCTTCCTTAAATATGCTTCGAAAATCTATTGTAGATATTATTAAGATTGATATGAAGTTTTTGGATATGACTCAGGAGGATATGCAAAAGGGACTTACTATATTAAAATCCATTATTGATATGTCCAATGAGATGAACCTTCCCATTATCGTAGAAGGAGTAGAAACCCAGGAGCAGGCAGATATTTTAATGAAAATGAAGGTACGTTATGCTCAAGGGTACTTATTCTACCGTCCTATGGCTATTGAGGATTTTGAAAAGCTTATTCAGAATCCTGAGAATATGGATTACAGAGGGATTTACAATAAGAAAAAAGATGCTTCTGAGTTGCAGGGAGTTATGCGGGATGTTATTGAGAAAAAGAAAAAGAATTTTTCTGTAGAGGCCATTGATTTATCTACTACCATAGGTGGCTTTTTTACTTATAAAAATAACCAGGAACAGGAAATTGTTGAGGTGGATAAGATTGTTGCCGGGATATATGGCTGTGAAACTGTAGAGGAATTTTTAGAGTTTACCAAAGGGTCCTTCAAAAATATGGTACATCCCGATGATTGGGAGGATTTGCAAAAAGAGATTTCCAGGCAGATAAAAGAGTCGGTAGAAACAAAAACTGATTATGTTAAGTATCGTATTATGAAAAAAGATGGTACCATTGGTTATGTAAATGATTTTGCTCATTTGAAAGAGAATAAGGAAACCAAAGAAGAATATTTCCAGGTATTTATTTTTGATGTATCCAAGCATATAAAATAAGATAAGTATTTGGAAGATACTCCAAAATACCGCTATTATTCTTTCTCTGGAAACCGGAACAACAGAAATAATCGGATGGAAGGGAAAATGTAAATAGGATGAAAAAAGGAATCTTTATAGCATTTGAAGGGATTGACGGCAGTGGGAAAAGTACACAGATTCAATTGCTGATGAAGAAAATTGAAGAGAAAAGTATTCGGTGTTATCAGACTTGTGAGCCATCATCCGGACCTATAGGAAGTCTTACACGTCAGATTTTAACAGGAAGGATAAAAACAGACAATCGGGTAATTGCAGCGATGTTTGCAGCAGACCGTCTGGATCATCTCTTGAATCCCATAGATGGAATTGTTTCCAAAATAGAAGAGGGGATTCATGTAATCAGTGACCGATATTATTTTTCCTCCTATGCCTATCACAGTGTGGATGTTCCCATGGATTGGGTAATAAAAACAAATGAGGAAAGTGCAAAGGTTCTGCGTCCGGATTTAACTGTTTTTATTGATATCAGTGCCAAAGAGGCCATGGACAGAATTACGAAAAACCGTTTCCATACAGAACTTTTTGAAAAAGAATCCAGATTAAGTAAGGTTCGTGAGAATTACCTGAAGGCCTTTGAATTGATGAAAGAGGAAGAAAAAGTTCTTATTGTGGACGGAACAAAAACACCGCAAGAGATAGGAAACATTATATGGCAGGCAGTAGAGCCGATGCTGTAAAAATAAGAAGGAAAAACTATATTATACGAACCAAAATAGGGTTCGTATAATCAGATTTACGGCACATACTGTGCCTTTTTATGAAAAGCAGTTTATGTAATGGGATTGACGGCATGTAAACATGCCTCTTCATAAACTGTATTATTGCCCATGATTTATTTATGCAGGATAGTATAAACAAGCTACTATCCTGCATTTTTCTTGTGCTATGGACTTTCCAAAACCATGGCATGAGCAATGCCGGGAACAGAATTCCCCTCGTTAAAGCTGACTTTACTTAAAAGTGCTCCCGTGGGAACAAATAAAATTCTTTTCCATTCCTTTGTCTCCAGTTTTTTTAATAAATAAGCTGACAGTACAGAAGCGGCACAGCCGCATCCGCTGCCTCCGGAATGGGTATCCTGAAGAAGGGGATCATAAATTTCAATTCCACAGTCTGTATGCTGTTTTTCTATATCAATTCCTTTTTCCAAAAGAAGCTGAAGTAAGATTTCTTTTCCCACAAAGCCCAGATCTCCCGTAACTATTTTATCATAGTAGGAAGGTTTTCGTTTAAAGTCCTTGAGATGGTGAAAGATCACATCAGCAGCGGCAGGGGCCATACAGGCTCCCATGTTCATAGCGTCCTTAATTCCGTAGTCTACAATTTTTCCCGGAGTAATGCCGCTGATCAGTGCTCTTTTACTTTCTGTATTATTTTCCCCTAAAAGAAAGGCACCGCTTCCTGTTACTGTCCAGGTAGCGGAAAGAGGGCGCTGATTGCCGTATTCCAGGGGGAAACGGAATTCCTTTTCTGCACTGGCAAAATGACTGGAAGTAACACAAAGAACTTTATCCGCAGCACCGCCGGATATGGTAAGGGCACCTAAACTCATGGACAGAGCACTGGTGGAGCAGGCACCATAAACACCAAATAAAGGACGTTTGAATTCTGCCAGAGCAAAACTTGAGGCAATACACTGACCCAGCAGATCGCCGGCAAAAATATAGCGGATTTCTTGGCTGGTAAGACCGGCTTTTTCCAAGCAAAGAGAAGCTGCCTGAGCTTGAAGAAAGCTTTCTGCTTCTTCCCAGGTTTGGGCACCAAACATATCATCAGTACCGACTTTGTCAAAAAGAGGGGCTAAGGGGCCCTGACCTTCTTTTTTTCCTACTACAGAAGCACTGGTAAGAATTACCACAGGCTGACCAAAGGCAATACTGTTTTGCCCTATCATTTTATTTTTGGGAAATCCCATTTGTTCATCTGATTTCATATAATTAGGTACCTCACATTATTGATGATGATAAGCCGGAAGTGAACAGGTAAGGTAAAATAAAGAAGAGTAATCTCTGTTTTCTTTCCGGTATATTATGATGATGTCAGGCGCAAAAGCTCCTTTAGGTTTTTTGTTATGTGCATAATAGACAAATCAACATCAGGACACTTTCGTTTAACTGAAAACGCAACGGTACTAATGCCCTAAAATACAGGGCATAAGGAGCGGCGTTTTCAGATACCCTCTTTATGATTTGTCTATTATGCACAAGTAAGATTATTGAATTGGGCTTTTGATTCTGACATATTATGATAAAGGTAGTATGAAACAAAAGGGCATGAAATATGTAGAAAGGATGAAAATTTTTGAAAAAGTTTTAATAGAGATAATTTTTTCCCTGCTAGATAAAATAAGTTGCATTTCATGGATGAAATGATAGTATAATATAAAGTAAAAGTAATTCTCTATAGAAATACACTCTATGGAAATGAAACTTTTATGATAATAAAGACATCTATTAGATAGTAAAAGATTAACAGTGATACAAAGGATAGGAAATATATGGTTTTTAGTAGCTTGGAATTTTTGCTTTGTTTTCTTCCTCTGTTTTTTATCGTATATACCATCTTTTCCGGAAGAATAAAAAATTTTATTTTATTTATATTCAGTTTGATTTTTTATACTTACGGAGTTTTGGAGAGACCAGTTTATGTGGTTTTGATGTTTGTGTCTGTAGTGATTAATTATGTATTGGGACGAAGCATCGGAAAATATCAGGACAAGAAATGGGGAAAAGTATGTCTGGGATTGGGAATTATCTACAATTTCGGACAATTATTTGTATTTAAATATTTAGATTTTATTTTAGAGAATATAAATAGTCTGTTAAGACTGATGGAGCAGGAGAGAGAATTACCATTGACTAATTTGGTTCTGCCAATCGGAATCAGCTTTTATACCTTCCAGATTACCTCTTATTTAGTGGACGTATTTAAGAAGAAGATTGAACCGGAAAAATCCTTTCTGAGACTGGGAACCTTTTTATGTATGTTTCCCCAGTTGATTGCGGGCCCCATTGTAACTTATGATGAGGTTGCAGACAGTCTGAAAAACAGAAAGTATAATCTTAAGGCAATAGAAGAGGGAATGCGGATATTTACTCTGGGACTGGGAGCTAAGGTATTAATTGCAAACCGGGTAGGGGGATTATGGAATCAGGCTGCAGCAATTGGCTATGAAAGTATTTCTACGCCATTGGCCTGGATGGCGATTATTGCCTTTTCCTTGCAGATTTATTTCGATTTTTTTGGCTATTCCTTAATGGCAATGGGGCTTGGGAAAATGATGGGATTTCAGTTTCCTAAAAATTTTGACTGTCCCTATTTGTCCTCTTCCATGACAGAATTTTGGAGAAGGTGGCATATGACCTTAGGGCGGTGGTTTAGAGAATACGTATATATTCCTCTTGGAGGAAATAAAAAATCGCTGGTAAGGAATCTGTGGATTGTTTGGATTCTTACGGGAATTTGGCATGGTGCAGGATGGAATTATGTTCTTTGGGGATTATTTAACTGCTTTTTAATTATGATGGAAAAAAAGATTTTACATCAATTTTTAAAAAAGCATACCGTTGTGGGTCGATTATATGTATGGTTTACCATTCCCTTAAGTTGGAGCTTATTTGCCATTACCAACTTAGGAAGCTGGAGTATATTTATAAGAAAACTTTTTCCTTTTTTAGGAGCGGTGCAGGGGAATGTTTTTGCGGGAGATTATATAAAATATTTAAAGCAGTATGGCTGGATTATGATAATTGCTCTGTTGTTTTGTACCAGATTGCCGGGGAATATTTATAAAAGAAGGGGACGTGGGTTATTCGTTACTCTCTTTTTGGTAATGATTTTCTGGGCCTGTGTATATACAATGTATATGGGGATGGATGATCCCTTTTTGTATTATCAGTTTTAATGCTTTTTACAGCTTGATCAGAGGATGAAAGGATATTGGGAGTTAAAGATGTTAAAATGGTGGAGAGAATATTCCTTTCTTTTGTGTCTGGGAATCAGTATGATCATTGTCCTGGTAATGGGCAATGGGAATCTGCCGGTAGTGAATAGAGATAAAGAAGGACAAAGCTCTGTTTTTTTACAGGAAGAAACCACCTTTTGGGAAAAAGCACAGCAAGTGGACTTGGCAGAAAACCTTAAGGTTTTAAAGGAAAATATTTTAAGGACTTTGGCCAAAGCAGGTGTGGACAATTCTTTTTTAAAAGAGAATGCAGGTGTGTCAGAGGAAGAAAAGAAGGGGGAGCTTCTTTGGGAGCAAAAGGAAGAAAAAGAAGAAATTATAGAAGAGAAAATAAATATTAAGGAAAATGAAATAGAAGAAACAGCAGTAATTGAACAAGGAGAGGAGAAGAAAAAAGAGGAACCTACCATATTTGGTTCTGATTCTACTTATTTTCAGGATGCCTTATTTCTGGGGGATTCCAGAACTGAAGGTCTGCGGGAATATGGAGACTTGGGAGAGGCTGTTGTCTTGGCAAATTCAGGAATGAGTGTTTATCGCTTATGGAAAGAGAGCTTTTTGGTAAAGGGAGAGAAACAGACTCTGGAGGAAGTGTTAAACACTAATAAATTTGGTAAGGTTTATTTCATGCTTGGAGTAAATGAACTGGGGTATGATTATGAAAAGACCATGGAAAGATTTAGGGAAACCTTGACTAAGATTGAAGAAAGTCAGCCCCATGCCTTTATTTTTTTACAGGCCAATCTTCATGTAACCGATGAGAAGGGAAAGCATTCTGATATCTATAATAATGACAATATTAATAAGATGAATCAGGGATTGAAGGAGTTAGCGGAAGAAAAGGGGTATTTTTATTTAGATGTAAATCCGCTTTTTGATGATGAAAAGGGGAATTTATCTAAGGAATATACCGTAGATCAGGCCCATATTCTGGGCAAATATTATGGAGACTGGGTCAACTGGATTTTGCAGTATTGTGTAAAATAAAATAGTCATAAAGGAACCGGAGCTGCTGGTAGTTAAACCAATGGCTCCGGTTCTTTTATGATAAATGAAGGATCAGCAACAAGATAAGGATTTTTTCGGATTGGATCCTTTACCTATTATATTTCTGAAGAGAACCAGATTTCCCGCATTACCATTTTACAAAATCCTGATACACTGTCACAGGCAAAGGTAACAGCACAGGTAGTGGAAGAGGAAGAAGTGAAATGGGTAGAATTGGGAGAATTAAAGGGCAGTCTGAATAAATTTGATACAAAGGCATATACTCATGTGCTGGCAATCAATATTGCATGGACCAAGGATAAGCTTCCGGAAATCTATGAGATTATTCTTACGCCAAAGGAAAATCCTGTAGCTCTTAAGTCTATTTATATAACCGGAGAGGAAGAGAGGTATCCGGGAAAAGATACAGGAAATGATTCCGGTGATAACACAGGAAATGATGGTGGAAATCATACAAATGATAATACCCAAAATGGTACAGGCCAAGGTGGAAACGGCAATAGCAGCCAGAGTCAGACTGAGGGAAATGTCCCCAACAATACAGTAGTAAAAGAAGTGGTTAACAGAGTGATTAAGTATGTAACCGGTGAAGTAAAAACTGTACCGCAGGGAACAACTGTTATAAATAACATTACCAATACCACTGCCGCAGCAGCAACACAAACACAAGGAAAACCTGCGGCTACGGTAACTTTTATACAAAAGGCGGATGCAAAAGCTGAGGAAGAAGATTTTGATTCAGAAGAAGAAGCAGTAGTCTATACAGTACCTGGAGAACAGGCAGAAGAGATAGTGGAATTACCGGAGGAAGAAGTACCTCTTGCTGAGATTTCCTTAGAAGAAAAGTCTCAGACAAACCCTATTTTCCTGCTTTTAGGAGGAGCTTTCGTAGGTTTGGCAGCAGTAGGCGCAGTACTGTTCTTAAGTAAGAAAAAAGAGCAGAATTAAAATTACATATTATCTATTTTACTCCTTTCTTTGGGTCCGGATCATTATAGTCCGGACTCAAGCTGTTTAACAAAAGGAGTAAGCCAAGGGGTTGAAAAAAAACCTTGTTTTTGCTAAATTAAAAAAGAAATGATAAGGTTAAACAGGAAAAGGTGAAAATATAATAAAGAAAAGGGGAATGATTATGGCATTTTGTATTGGCGTTGATATTGGAGGAACTACAGTAAAATTAGGTATTTTTGAAGAAGAAGGAAGAAATATTGAAAAATGGGAAATTCCTACATTCACAGAGAATGAGGGGGTAAGAATCCTCCCTGATATTGCAGAAGCGATCAAGAAAAAAATGGTACAGCTGGAGCTGAAAAAAGAAGATTGTCTCGGTATTGGAGTAGGAGTTCCGGCACCGGTAACAAAGGAAGGAGTTGTAAACGGTACCGCAAACCTTGGATGGAAATATAAAGAAGTAAAAAAAGAATTGGAAGAATTAACCGGTATTTCTTCCGTAATCGGTAATGATGCCAATGTAGCTGCTTTAGGAGAAATGTGGCAGGGCGGTGGAAAAGGAAAACAGGATCTTGTTATGGTAACCCTTGGAACAGGAGTGGGAACCGGCTTTATTGTAGGCGGTAAGCTGATTGTAGGAAGTCACGGAGCCGGCGGAGAAGGGGGACATATCAGAGTAAATTATGAAGAGACAGAATCTTGCGGATGCGGAAACAGAGGCTGCTTAGAACAATATGCTTCCGCTACCGGTATAGTTCGTCTGGCAAAGAAAAAACTTGCACAGGAAACAAGAGATACTTTACTAACTAAGAAAGAAATTAGTGCAAAAAGTGTATTTGATGCAGTTAAGGCAAAAGATGATGTGGCAATGGAGATAGCAGAAGAATTCGGAACCTATTTAGCTTACGGCCTTTCTAATATGGCAGCCTTATCAGATCCTTCTATTTTTGTTATAGGGGGAGGTGTGTCTAAGGCAGGAAGTGTATTAATTGATTATGTAGAAAAGAAATATCGTGAAGTAGCTTTTTTTGCCAATAGAGATGTGGAATTTGCGTTAGCCTCCTTAGGAAATGATGCAGGAATTATTGGGGCAGCAAAGCTGGCATTGGATGCAGTAAGATAGGAAGCTTTAAACTTATTTTTATAACAAAAGCACAAAAAAGCAACTTTTATTCTTGGGTTGTGCTTGGAAGGGAATATTTATAAAATGAAGAAACCGGTTTTAGTAATAATGGCAGCAGGAATGGGAAGCAGATATGGAGGGTTAAAACAGATCGATAAAATAGATGCCCAGGGACATATCATTATGGATTTTTCTGTTTATGATGCTTATCGCGCAGGCTTTGAAAAAGTGATATTTATTATTAAAAGAGAAAATTTAGAGCTTTTTAAAGAAGTAATCACAGATGCAGTGGCAGCAAAAATGGAAGTAGCCTTTGTATTCCAGGATGTGAATAATATTCCACAAGGATATCAGGTTCCGGAGGGACGAGTAAAACCTTGGGGGACTGCTCATGCAGTATTAAGCTGCATTTCAGAGGTAGAGGGCCCCTTTGCTGTTATTAATGCAGATGATTATTATGGGACAGAAGCGTTTAAATTAATTTATGATTTTTTAACTACTTATCAGGATGATGAAAAATATCGTTATGCAATGGTGGGCTATGAAGTAGGAAAAACAGTAACAGACAATGGTTATGTGTCCCGTGGTGTATGTGAAGTTAAGGAAAATGGGGAGTTAATTTCCGTAACGGAAAGAACCAGAATAGAAAAAAGAGAGGAAGGCATTGCCTATACTGAAGATGAAGGAAAAAGCTGGACTCTTCTTGATGAGAAAACTCCTGTTTCTATGAATATGTGGGGATTTACCAAGAGTATTTTGGAGGAGATTAATGAAAGATTTCCTGCATTTTTAGAAGAGGGATTAAAAACAAATCCTTTGAAATGTGAGTGTTATTTACCGGCCATTGTCAGTGAGCTTTTGGAAGAAGAAAAAGCAACGGTAACAGTATTGAAATCACCGGATCAGTGGCATGGTGTTACCTATAAAGAAGATAAACCTGTGGTGGTAAAAGCTATTCAAGAATTAAAGGATAGTGGATTATATCCCCAAAAGTTGTGGAAGTAAAGCCTATGGCAGATCTTAGTTTGTTGATAAAACCTTCTTCCAGTTTGTGTAATTTGCGGTGCAGCTATTGTTTTTATTATGATGAAGCTAAAAATAGAGAGACGGAATCTTATGGTTTCATGAAGGAAGAGATTTTGGAAGAAGTGATAAAAAAAGCGGCACAGTATTGCAAAGGGACTTGTAATATTGTCTTTCAGGGAGGGGAGCCTACCTTACGAGGATTGGATTTTTTTAAGGAAGTAGTCCGACTGCAAAAGAAGTATGAAACAAAAGAGGTAAAATTTACAAATGGTATTCAAACCAACGGAACAAAACTTACAAAGGACTGGATCTCATTTTTAAAAGAGAATCATTTTCTGGTAGGTATTTCCTTAGATGGAATTGAGTTTACTCATGATATGTTTCGAAAGGATGCTTCAGGGAAAGGAACCTTCGAACAAGTAGTAAAGGCAATTAAGATGCTGGAGGAAGAAGGAGTAGACTATAATATTCTTACGGTAGTAACTTCCGCGGTAGTGAAAAAAATATCCCATATTTATTCCTTTTATAAGGAGATGGGATTTGAATATCTGCAATTTATTCCCTGTTTAAATCCTTTGGGAAAGGAGGAGGAAAAATATGAGTACTCCTTGACACCACAAGGATATGGAAAGTTTTTAAACTCCCTGTTTGATTTATGGTATCAGGATTTGGAGAGGGGAAAGGTGGTACATATTCAGCTTTTTGAAGAATACATACGAATGCTGTTTCGTCAGCCACCGGGTCTTTGTGGAATGGCTGGTTTTTGTACCCCGCAGCATATTATTGAGGCAGATGGGGAAGTATACCCCTGTGATTTTTATGTATTGGATGAGTATAAGCTTGGCAATATAGTAAGCAATTCCTTTGAAGAAATTAATGAAGCAAGAAGTATACTTGGTTTTATTGAAGAATCCTTGGAGATTCCTAAGAAATGTAAAGCATGTAAATATTATCCTCTTTGCCGTGGAGGATGTAAGAGATATCGTAAAGAACATCATATGTTGTGTAAAGCCTATTATGAATTTTTTGAATATACTATCCCGCGTCTAGAGAAGGCGGCTGTAATTTATCAGAAGCTGTATGGAATCAGTTAAGAAGATAAAAGAAGTAAAATTGAGAAAAGAAAAAGATAACAGATCCTCTTGGACTTGTTGTCTTTTTTTGATGGGTGAAAAATATAAAAACATCATAATGCACAAAAATATTATAAATAAATTCACATATGTACATACAAGTGACAAAGAAAAAAACAAAAAACATACAACTTTATTATAAAAATAGAAAAAGATGATTGAAAAACAAAAATATACAAGGCTATAATAATAACATAATAATTAAAGGAAATTGAAAGGAGAGGAAGATGAAAAAGATTATTTCATTAGTTCTAAGTGTTGTAATGGTTTGTACCTGTCTGGTAGGATGTGGTGACAAAACAGAAACCTGGACAGTAACGTGTCCTTGGGCACCATCAGGTGTAGCGGCTGTGGTTAGCCAGAAAGCAGCATCTCTTTCCACAGAGTATTCAAAAGATATCATTTTAGTTGCAGATGCAATTAAGGGTGATGCAGCAACAGTTAATACCTGGGTAGCTTCTACAAAAGTGAGTGATCCTGAGTTAGTATTTGCAGGAGAAGGTTTATTCTCTATCACCTCTATTTTGGATCCTGCAAAATTACAGTTTACTTATGAAGACTTTAGTTACGTAGAGAATCTTTACTCTTCTATTTTTGTAATGAGTGCAGATGCAAAATTAGGAATTGACAGTATTGATAGTTTGAAAGCTTACATGGAAGAGGGAAATGAGATTTCCGTAGCTACAAATGGAGCAACCGGATCTGAGGCTTTCCTTGCGGCAGCTTTATTCGGAGCAATGGGATACGGAGACCAGTTAAAATTAGTTGCCTATTCTTCCGCAGCAGAGGCAGCTCAGGCAGTAGCAAGAGGAGAAACCAACTTTGCAGTTTCTCATCAGTCTCAAATCTTAGAAACCTTCCAGCAGGGCGGTGTTACTATGGTTTGTGCTTTTGATGGGGAAGATATTGCAGATGGTCCTTTTGCAGGGGTAGAAGGTGTTGGTAAGCATGGATATCCGTACTTCCGTAATCGTTGCTTTATTATGGCACGCAGCGGAGCGGATGAAAATAAGGTAGCAGCATTAAAATCCTTATATGGACAGATTTTAGCAGATGAAGAGGTTGCAACATGGTTAAGTGATACGATGCTTCTTGAAGTAGATACGATGACAGAGGAACAAGTGTTAGAACACATCGACAATGTTAAAAATATTGTTAACGAGTACTACGATCTCGTGGCTAACTAATTAGTATTGAATTTGCGGGCAGTGCAGGAGAGTAACTCTTGCACTGCTTTTTTCCTTGAAGAAAAAGGTGAACAGGAAAAACAATAGGATGAAAAGAGATGGAGTAAACGATGAGAGATTTTATAAGGAATATGGAAGAAAAGCTTGACAGCATGGGTGCTAAGCTGGAGAAAAAAGAAATTACAATTCCCACAGATTTAGCTGCTGCAGCTGTATTTTTTGTGATGGGAATTGTATTATTACTACTTGTACCCGGTCAGGTAACAGTAGGAAAGGATGAGGTAGTCAGCGGTGCAGCATTTCCCACCTATCTTTGTTACATTATGATTGGTGGTTCTATACTTGTTGCAGTGAAGGACATACTGAAAATAGCTCGTAAGGAAGAAGTAGATACAAAAACTATTAATACTTTGGTAGAAGTAAAGGCACTGATTATTTTTGGGATTTTAGTTGTCTTTTGGTTAATCTGTAGACTTACAGGGTTATTTGTTTTAGGTGCACTGTTTTGCGCTGTCAGTTTTTTGCTTTTCTTCCGCTGTAAGAAAAAAAGTTACTATATGATTACTATTACCTTTGCCGTAGGAATTTGGGCGGCATTTCGTTTTATATTAAACGTAAGCTTTTAATTTAAGGAGGAAGAATAATGCTGGAATATATCGGACCTGCACTGCAGCAATTATTTACATTTGAAAACTTTCTCTGGATGAACCTGGGGGTGTTTATTGGCTCTATTTTTGCAGCTATTCCGGGGCTAAGTGTTATCTTATGTATTATTTTATTTTTACCCTTTACCTATAAAATGACAGCCATTCCGGGGATGATGTTTTTATTGGGGATTTATTGTGCCGGTGGGTATGGAGGAAGTGTATCGGCTATTTTAATTAATACGCCGGGAACACCTCATGCGGCAACCACCATGTTGGACGGGCATCCCTTATCGAAAAAGGGACGTACAAAAACAGCCCTTAGAATTGCCTTGTATGCTTCTACCTTTGGAGGAATTTTCTCTGCACTTTCCTTGCTGTTTTTAGCACCTCAGGTAGCAAAGATAGCAGCACAGCTGGGAACTGCAGAATACTTTTTGGTGTGCCTGTTTGGTTTAACCATTATTGCCGGTATTTCAGGAAAAAGCTTAATCAAGGGGATTATTTCAGCAGCCCTTGGGTTATTGATTTCCTGTGTGGGGGCAGATCCCTTGACCGGTTACGACCGCTTTACTTTTGGGAATGCCAGACTGTACATGGGCTTAGACTTAGCTATTTGTCTAATCGGTTTATTTGCACTGGTAGAAATTCTGGGTAAGGCAGAAGGAAAAGTAGGACCATTAAAGCTGGATACCAGTAAGATAAAAACGGAAGATAAAATTACAAAGGAAGAAGGAAAGCGTATGATTCTTCCGGCAGTGGTCTCTTCAATTATTGGAGTAATTATTGGTATTATTCCGGGAACAGGAGCATCCATGGCTTCCTGGTTCAGTTATGACAGGGCTAAGGCAATGTCAAAACATAAGGAGGAATTCGGACATGGTTCTGTGGAAGGAATTGCTGCAGCAGAAGCTGCTAATAATGCTGTAACGGGTGCTACTCTGATTCCTTTATTGACTCTGGGGATTCCGGGAGACGGATGTGTAGCCATTATGCTATCTGCCTTAATGATTAATGGATTAAATCCCGGCTTATCACTATTTACCACACAGGGCGATATTATGTATGCCATTATGATCGGGTTAATTTTTGTTAACATATTTATGTTTTTACAAGGAAGATATTTAACAGATATGTTTGCTAAGATAGTTTCTGTTCCCCAGGAAATTTTAACACCGATTATTGTTATGTTTTGTTTTGCCGGAGCATTTTCGGTAAATAAATCTTATTTTGATGTTGTGGTTATTCTGGTTTTTGCTGCCATTGCATGGATAATGAAAAAGCTGGATATGCCTACGGTTCCTATTTTGTTGGGATTAGTTTTAGGGAATATGACAGAAACAAACTTCCGTCGTGCCCTGCTGCTTACTGATGGAAACTTTTCTATTTTTGTAGGTAGCTGGTACTGTATTGTATTTTTAGTGCTGATCATTGCAGCCATATCTATGATTATTGTGAATAAAATGAAAGAAGCTAAGAAGGGAGTGGTAAAATAATGAAACCAAATATTGTGATGTATTTTTCTGATCAGCAAAGGGCAGATACCTGTGGATGCTATGGACAGAAGTTAGAGATTACACCAAATCTTGATCAGTTGGCTAAGGAAGGAATTAAGTTTGAAAATGCATTTTCACCACAGCCGGTATGCGGCCCCTGTCGGGCTTTGTTTCAAACAGGAAAATGGCCTACGGAAACAGGGTGTTTTAGAAATAACATTATGCTACCATCAGAGGTGAAGACGCTGGGAAGTTATATGGAAGAAGCAGGTTATGAGACTGCGTATATCGGGAAATGGCATTTGGCAAGTGATGGAGAATTAGAACAAAAACCAACTATTGATCATACGATTACAGCTATTCCTAAGGAGCTGAGAGGAGGATATACAGGATTTTGGAGAGCTTCTGATGTATTGGAGTTTACCAGTCATGGTTACGATGGTTATGTTTTTGATGAAAATAATAACAGAATTGACTTTAAGGGATATCGTTGTGACTGTCTGACGGATATGGCATTGGAATTTTTTGACCAAAGAAAGGAAGAAAAGCCGTTTTTTATGACTATTTCTCATATTGAACCCCATCATCAAAATGACAGAAATTGTTATGAAGGGCCTATAGGATCTAAGGAGAAATATAAAGAGTATGAAGCTCCGGTAGATCTGGAAACCTTAGGAGGAAATTATAAGGAAGAATATCCGGATTATTTGGGGCAGTGTGCCTCTTTAGATAAGAATCTTGGGAAATTGGTGGCCAAATTGAAGGAAAAAGGTCTTTATGACAATACAGTGATTATTTTTGTTTCGGATCATGGCTCTCATTTTCTTACCAGAAACAGAGATGAACATCTGAATGGTTATGATGACTACAAGCGTTCCATGCATGATGCATGTCTTAAGGTTCCTTTTGTGATTTCAGGAGGTCCTTTTAAGGGTGGTACAGCTTTTGAAGATATTGTGAGTACAGCCAGTCTTCCCAAAACAATCTGTGCTCTGGCAGGGGTAAATGTAGGGGATAACATGATTGGAGAAAATTTGGTGGATGTTGTAGAAGGAAGGTTGCCAAACCGTAAAAATGAAGCCTTTGCACAAATTTCGGAAAGTCGTGTAGGACGATGTATTCGTACACCGGAATATGCTTATTCCGTATATGCCCCTGGACTTCATGGAGGAGTAGCAGCGTCATCTGATTTTTATGCAGATGATTTCATGTATGATTTGACAAAGGATCCTCATGAATTAACGAATATTGTCGGAGACCCTGCTTATGCACAGATAAAGGAAGATTTACGAAAAAGACTTCTTTCCTGGATTGAAGAAGCAGAACATATAGTTCCTAGAATTGTAGATTAAAAAGGTAGCAGTTCAGCTTATTAAGCTGAGCTGTCTTTTTAAAAAAGGAGGATTATGCAGAAAAAAATTGGAAAGCAGACCTTGGTTTATCATTGGCTTAGAGATTATATTGAAGAAAATCGTTTTTCTGTAAGTAATAAGATGCCTTCGGAAAATGCTTTGACCAGAAGGTTGAAGGTTAGCAGAGATACAGTTCGTTCGGTAATGAATATTTTGGAAAAGGAAGGGTTGATTTATAGAGTACAGGGAAGCGGAACTTTCTTTAAAAAGGAAGTAGCTGTATGGGATAAGGAAATGCGTCCCGGTATGTCAAGAAAAATAGGTGTTATCTTGCAGGGGCAGGATCCTGATGCCAATAAGGAATTGCTAAATGGAATCAGAAGTGTATTACATGAGGAAACCACAGATTTGAGAGTGTATTTTACCAATAATCGTTTTTCCAATGAACGGGCATGTTTGGATGAAGTGATGCATAATAATTTTGACGGTTTTATTATTGATGGGGTTATGGCAAGTATTGTAAATCCTAACTTAGATTGTTATCATAATATACTGGCTAAAAATATCCCCATCATTTTTTATAATAATTATTACAAGGAATTAACGTGTTCAAAGGTTACGAATAATGATATTTCCGGTGCGGACGAATTGGTGCTAAGGTTGGCAAGGCAGGGGCATAAAAAGATTATGGGGGTTTTTGTGACGGATAATTATCAAAGTGCGGAAAAATTTTGTGGCTATGTAAAGGCGTTGCAAAAGTATGGATGTATTTTTGATGACGACTATGTGAAATGGTGCGTTTCCTCTTCTGCTTATAAAAAAGCTTTTGAAAAGGAAATTTTTAAATTTATTAAAAGTCAGCCACAATGTACAGCTATTGTGTGCTGTAATTATATGCTCCTAAAAATGGTACGAAGAGTATTGCAGAATATGGGGAAAAAAGTTCCCCAAGATTATTCCTTGGTTTGCTTTGACTATTCCAAGGAAGACTGGGCACAAAGCGGAATTACCTGTACGGTACATCAAGGAAGAATTATGGGAATAGAAGTCAGTAAGCGACTTTTAAAAATGATGGAAAATAAGGATTTTGGGAAAAGGGACTATTCCTGTGTTCTGGAACCCTATATTCATGATGGAGAATCTGTAGGAAAGGTCAGAGAATAGAAAAAGAACTCCTCTGTGGGTCATTTACCGACAGAGGAGTTTAATTTTTATGTGTATTGAGCTTGAAGTAGAAGAAAAAACAGGTAGGCATAACATCCCGCAGCTCTACTATATCATGGCATACTGAGTTTGGTTTCAGACCAAGTAAAGCAGGATTTCCAGAAAGGATCATGGGGATTCTGGTACTTCCTTCGTAGGGCATGGATTTTCTGAAGTAATGATGATCGCATAATTCTTCTCCATGATCAGAAGTAAACAAAATAACGGTATCATTTTGAAGCTCATGTTCTGTTAGTGCCATAATTAAACGATCGATTTGATGATCCAAGTGAGTAATACAGGCGTAATATCCTACTTGGGCCTGACGGATTAACTCGGGGGCAATAGGACCGGTAAGAGAATCGAAATAACAACTTCTTTCCTGCAAGAGAGTAGTATCCTCCCAGTCACCCATGGCTGGTGGAGACAATTCTTTTCTATTATACAAATCAAAATACCAGGCAGGAGCATCAAAAGGTGGAGGTGGACGTAAGTAAGAAGCCATAAGGAAAAATGGCCGGTCAGGATCTCTGCGTCTTAAAAAATCGATGCTGCGATCCGTTACCCAATTAGTAGGGTGATATTTTTCCTCATATTGAAAAGGCCTGGCCACCCAACGATTACAGTCGATTCCGTAATTATTAAAGTATTAGGTTGTTTCATGAGCTATTCCCTTTCTGTTTCTTGGGATTATGATTGTAGAAGAGTACCTTGTATTCTACGACTCTCTTTTCTAAATTCTCTGGGACTGATTCCCTTTTGTTTTTTAAAGATCTGCGCAAAATAACTGGAAGAAGAAAAACCAATGGTAGCACTGATTAAGGCTAAGGAGTAGTCCGTGTTGGTTAGCAAATGTTCTGCCTCCTGAATTCTTCGGGAAATCAAATAATTAATGGGAGAAATACCGAAAGCTTCGGTAAAAGCGTGAGCAAGATAATACTTACTGACATGATTTTGGTCAGCCAAAATTTCCAGACTAACATTTTCTTTATAATGATTATCGATATAACGTTTTGTAGAGCTGCAAAGGCGGTTTGTTTTTTTGTTTACAGGAGATAAAGTAGTAGAGAAATTTGTCTGTCGTCCCAACATAACAATTAAGATTTCCATTAAATCCTGACAGATGATTTCATAACCCGGAGATTGTGATTCCATTTCCTGCAGCATATGATGAAGATAATGTAGGATACTGTCCCTCATATTTTTAAAGTTTATAATACAAAAATTAGAAGATTCATTCTCTGTATTTGCCTTTAGTTCCAGACCTTCAATACCAAGAACAATATAACGAAGAGGAGAGGCATTCAGGCTAAGCTCGGTATGTAAAACATTGGGATTTACAATGACAAGATCGTTCATGGAAACAGGATATGTCTGATTCTCAATGAGGAATTGTCCGTTACCTTCGATGACATAGAAGAGTTCAGAACAATTATGAGTATGCTGTATACTATGCCAGTCGCCTCCGTATTTAGCTGTACTGACATAAAGAAGCTTTGCAGTCTTGCGAAGTGCATTTCCTTCCACCAAATCATATCGTTCATTACTCATAAATATATTCTCCTTGGAATAATAATATAAATTTTCATAAAAAGGCATAGAAAGTGCCATTTATTTGATAATAGGAACCGTTTTGGGATTCCTATAACATATATAAGTTTTCTATATATAAATAATCTATAATGGTCACTACTCACTTACTGACTAATGACGAAGTTTTTATAAAGTATTAAATACAAAATAATTATATCTTGCTGTGATATAATAATGAGTATAACAATATTTTAACAATAAAATTATATATACAAAAGGAAAAGTCTGCAATAGATATAGTAAAAAAAAGCAATCTACTGCATAAAATGGACAAAATAGATAAAGAAATTTAATGATTATTGTAGGAACTTAACAAGGGAAAAAAAGTGTGGAAAAAAGTTTATATATACTTTTTATAAAAAGAGCAATATTACTAAAAAAAAGGACAAGAAAAGGATTGAACATATTGAAATAAAAGATATACTTAATAACATACAGTAATCACTATTACTGATCAAAAAGGAGGAAAAAACATGAAAAAGAAACTTGTAAGTACACTTTTAAGTGTAGCAATGGTATCTTCTTTATTAGCTGGTTGTGGTGCAACTACAGCACCTGCTGAAGAAGCAGCTCCGGCAACAGAAGAAGCAGCTCCCGCAGAAGAAGCGGCAGCAGAAGAAACAGGAGAAGGTCAGGTTGTTAAGGTTGCAGCAGTTGAAACTGCATACGGCGCTGACATTTGGAAAAATGTAGCGGCAGAATTTGAAGCAGCAACAGGTATCACAGTAGAGCTTACTGTTGATAAGAATTTGGAAGATGTTATCTCTCCCGATATGAAAGCTGGAAATTATCCTGACGTTATTATGCGTGCAGTTGGTGCTGAGTCCGGTATGACAGAAACTTTCATTAAAGACAATAACTTAGTAGATCTTAGCGATGTTATGGATTTAACAGTTCCCGGAGAAACTGCTAAAGTATCTGATAAAATGTTAGGTGGATTTACAAATAACACAATTACACAGCCTTACGGCGATGGAAAAATCTATCTTATGCCTATGTTCTACAGTCCTTGTGGATTATTCTACAATGCAGGATTATTTGCAGAAAAAGGATGGGAAGTTCCTACAACTTGGGATGAAATGTGGGCATTAGGAGATACTGCAAAAGCAGAAGGAATCTCTTTGTTTACTTATCCTACAGCAGGATACTTTGATGCTTTCCTTTATGCTTTAATGCATGAAGCATTCGGAGATAACTTTGCAAATGTTCTTCAGTATGGTGAAGGTGTTTGGGAAACTCCTGAAGCAGAAACCATCTTTGCAATTTTAGACAAACTTGCTACATACACAGAACCTACAACACCTGCAAATGCTAACGATGATAACTTCCAGAAGAATCAGCAGTTAGTATTAGACAATAAAGCATTATTCATGCCTAACGGAAACTGGGTAATCGGTGAAATGGCTGAAGCTCCCAGAGCTGATGGATTTGAATGGGGATTCACAGCACTTCCTGCAGTTGAAGATGGCGGAGAAAGAGCTTCTTATGCTTGGTTTGAACAGGTTTGGATGCCCGGTGGAGCAGTAAATGTAGATGCCGGAAAACAGTTCATCGCATTCCTTTACTCTGATGCAGCAGCAGCAATCTTTGCTGAAAAAGGTGCTATTCAGCCTATCAATGGTTTAGCAGATACTTTAGAAGGTGATGCTAAGATTTACTACAGCATTTATGATACAGGTGCAGTAGCAGTATTAGACGCTTTCGCAGCAACAGAATCTATCGAAGGTACAACAATCCGTGGTACATTCTGTGATCCAATCAACTCTTTAGTAACAAAAGATAAAACAATTGATGATTGGAAAGCTCAGATTATTAAAGATAACGATACATTCAGAGCTAACCTGAAACAGCAGTAATATTGTTGGTAACAGAAAAGATAAAAAAGCTGGTGTTCAAATGAGCACCAGCTTTTTTCAAGACTATCAGTAAGTATCTCTAAATGATAACGGTAAAAGTTATCGTAAATTATAGAAGATAGGAGAGAAATTATGCGACAAACAAAAGGAAGAGGGCTATTCATATTTTGTTGTGTAGCTCCGGCCATTGCATTATTTGTTATTTTTATGGTAATTCCTACCATTGATGTATTCCGTATGTCTCTTTATAAATGGGGAGGATATACGGCTGATAAAACTTTTGTTGGACTTAAAAATTTCCAAACATTACTTCAAAGTGAAAAGTTTCTGCGTTCCTTTCAAAATCAGATTCTCCTGATTGTAATTGTAACAATTGTAACAATGTCATTAGCGTTAATATTTGCGGCAATTTTAACAAGAGAAAAGATTAAAGGACAGAATTTCTTCCGTATTGTTTTTTATATTCCCAATATTTTATCCGTGGTAATTATTAGTGCTATTTTCTCTGCAATTTATGATCCGAACCAAGGTCTTTTAAATTCTATTCTGGGAGTTTTCAGAGGACATAAAGATCCCATTTTATGGTTAGGAAGCCAGAAAATTGTTATTTACAGTATTGTAATTGCAATGATTTGGCAGGCAGTAGGTTATTACATGGTTATGTATATGGCAAGTATGTCCAGTGTGTCAGAAAGCTTATATGAATCAGCAGATTTAGAGGGTGCAGGAAAGATTACTCAATTCTTTTCCATTACCTTGCCCTTAATCTGGACCAACATCAGAACAACCTTAACCTTCTTTGTAATCAGTACAATTAATATGAGTTTCCTTTTTGTAAAAGCCATGACTAACGGAGGGCCGGATAGTGCATCTCATGTATTCTTAAGCTATATGTATCAGGAAGCATATACCAATTCATCCTATGGATACGGAATGGCAATTGGTTCAGTGGTATTTACCTTCTCCTTTGCCCTTTCTGCTATTTTGAATAAGGTGACAAAACGAGATCCTATTGAATTATAAGAAGGAGAGAAAAAGATGAACAAGAAAAAGATTGGTGAAACCTCGCTTCTTAGCAAGGTTATGATATACATACCTCTTATTTTATTAACCATAACGATCATTGTGCCGGTGGGCTGGGTATTTATGGCATCTATCAAAGAAAATGTGGAATTCTATCGTAATCCCTGGGCTCTTCCGGCGGGGGTGTATCTGCAGAACTTTGTAGATGCATGGACTACGGCAGATATGGGATCTTATATGATTAATTCTGCCATTGTAACAGCCTTAGGTTTATTGATTCTGATTGTAGTTGCACTTCCGGCTTCTTATGTATTATCCCGATTCAAATTCTTTGGAAACGGATTTTTGAATACCTTAATTATGGCGGGATTATTCATTAATGTAAACTACATTGTAGTTCCTATTTTCTTAATGCTCAGTGAAGCGGATACATTTTTAAGAAAAACCATAGGAGAGCCATTTTTCTTAAATAATATTGTAATTCTTGCCCTTGTATATGCGGCAACAGCACTTCCCTTTACCATTTATTTGTTGGCAGGGTACTTTAAAACAGTGGCAAAAGATTATGAAGAAGCTGCTTATGTGGATGGAGCAGGATATTTCAGAACAATGGTTCAGATTATTATTCCTATGGCAAAACCCAGTATTATTACAGTAATTTTATTTAATTTCCTTTCCTTCTGGAATGAATATATTATTTCGATGACCTTACTTACAAAACCGGAGTTAAAAACCTTACCGGTAGGTCTGATGAACCTTATGGCAGCACAAAAGTCTGCAGTTCAATACGGCCAGATGTATGCAGGTTTGGTAATTGTAATGCTTCCTACATTAATCCTGTATATGTTAGTTCAAAAACAGCTGACAGAAGGAATGACAGTAGGCGGTCTGAAAGGATAAGGTGAAGAAGATGACAGAGCAAAATAAAAAAATAGTAACAGGAATTATCCTGGCAATTATATTTTGTGTTTGTGTGGCGCTGGTTATTTTGGGGCATCGTAATATTGGTTTGACAGGACTTGTAACACAGTTAGTTGGTTTAGCAGGTCTGTTAGGATTATTGGCTTACTATAATAGTAAGTATAAATAGGGAGCCGAAATGAAAGAGCATCAACTTTTTTTTAACAAGTCCATTGAATCCTGGGATGAAGGAATCCCTTTAGGAAACGGAAGAATAGGAACGTTAATCTGGGGAACCCCAAAAGAGTTCAGGTTCAGTTTGGACAGAGTTGATATTTGGGACCATAGTACACCTCAAAATATTGAATGCGAAGAGTTTACCTATGGAACATTAATCCAGCTGGCAAGGGAAGGAAAGACAGAGGAAATAAGAGAGTTATTTGATGCTCCATACAATAGTCCCCTTCCTACAAAGCTGCCTGTAGGTAAAATTATTTTTTCCTTTCCCAAGGGAAAAAACATCACTTCACGGCTGGAAATGAAAACAGCCTGCAGTGAATTTGAGGTGGAGGGTTCAGGCATTTCTCTGGAAGCTTTTTGCCATGCAACAACGAAAAGCGGTTTTATTCGTATTCGGGGAAAAGAGAAGGAGTATGAAATATGCTTATTGTCTCCCGGATTTTCTTGTGATCGCGGTAAAACTAGTAAAGTGGAAAAGATTACAAGAGATTTTACGAAAGGAACTGCAAAAGATTTATATTATCCCCCCCTGCAGGAGGGAAAGGAAGAAGGAGAAATATCTTTTCAATGGTTTTTACAGCCAATAGAAAGTGATTTTTATTTTGGAATCCTTATGGGGAAAAAAAGAGAAGATAAAGAAACCACAATTTGTTATAAAATTTTCACATCAAAAGATGGTGAAGACCCCTTGGAAGAGGCAAAACTGGAAATTAAAAAGGAGCTTAATTGTTCTTATGAAAGGATGAGAAAGGAACATCAGGATTGGTGGGACAAATTTTGGAAAAAATCATCCTTATCTTTACCGGATGCGCTCTTTGAACATAATTGGTATATAACAAATTATTTGTTAGGATCCTGTTCCAGAAAGGGAGAATATCCCATGCCCCTACAGGGGGTATGGACGGCAGATAATCATGAACTGCCTCCTTGGAAAGGAGACTATCATAATGATTTAAATACACAAATTAGTTATACTCATTATTTAAAGGCAAATCATTGGGAAGAAGGGGAAGCATTTTTAGATTATTTATGGAATCTTCGTCCCCAAGCTAAAAAGTTTGCAAAAACTTTTTATAAGACGAAAGGGATTTGTCTTCCAGGTGTTATGACTATTGACGGCAAGCCTTTGGGAGGATGGCCTATGTATTCTTTAGTCCCCACTCATCAGATTTGGCTATGTCAATGTTTTGATCAATATTACAGATATAGTGGTGACAGAAGTTTTTTAAAGGATAGGGCGAAAATATATTTTGAGGAGACTGCTGATTGTATTTTAGGACTTTTGGAGGAAAGAGAAGGAAAATATTATTTACCCATCTCCAGTTCTCCCGAAATTCATGATGATGAGATAGAATCCTTTGTAGAACCCAATAGTAATTATGATTTGGCACTTCTTTTCTACCTGTTTACAACCTTGAAAGAGTATTCCTATATTTTACAGGATGGAAGGCAGGAAGAATGGGAAAGGCATATAAAAAAACTACCTTCCTTGGCAGTAAATGAAGAAAAGGTATTGATGATTTCTCCTGCAGAAAGTTTAAGAGAATCACATAGACATCTGTCAAATGCAATGGCCATATGGCCTCTTAAGCTATATAATTATCAATTCGCAAAAGAGGTAATAGATGCTACCATTTTAGATTATGAAAAATGGGGAAGCGGCATGTGGGTAGGATTTTCCTTTTGCTGGATGTCCCATTTATATTCCGTAGCAGGAAATGGTGAGGGTGCATATGAACAATTGAGAATTTTTTGGGAAAGTTTTTGCTCCCCTAATGGATTTCATTTAAATGGTGATTATAAGAAAAGAGGATATTCAATCTTCCATTACAGACCCTTTACTTTGGAATCTAATATGTGGGCAGCAGATGCACTGCAGGAAATGCTGTTAAAAACAGAACAGGATGAAATTACTGTTTTACCGGCTATTCCTAGGCATTGGAGGGAAAAAAGCATATCCTTTAAAGGCTTTAAGGCCTATGGAAATCTTAATGTTTCCTTGGAGTATGATGGTCAAAAGGAATATAAGGTAATACTGCTGTCAACTTATGACAGAGAGCTGGTGGTGAAAAACTCTGAGGGAGATTGTAAAAAAATCAGACTGAGGGCAAATCAGGAAGAGAATATTTTTTTAAAAAGAAAGACAGAAATAGATTGAGGAAAATGAGAGGAGTAGATAAACCAATGGAACAAATTAAGCGTACCGGAAGGGTAACCATTCCCACGAATTTAGACGTAGTTCCTGAAACAATAGAAATATTAAAACGCTGGGGTGCGGATGCAATCCGCGACTGTGACGGAACAGAATTCCCGGAAGAATTAACAAAGGTAGGTGCAAAAATTTATTCCACTTACTATACCACAAGAAAAGATAATGTGTGGGCAAAAGCAAATCCTGATGAGGTACAGCAGTGTTATATTATGACAGGATTTTATACCGCAACAAAGGATACGTTGGAGATTCCCTTAATGCAGGGGATTTCTCCTGAACTTATGGAAGTAAATACCAGAGATGATATTGCCAGATGGTGGGAGGTTGTAGACCGTACTACCGGTGAAGTAGTATCCTGTGAGTGCTGGAATTATCAGGAAGACAATGGCTGTGTAGTAATTAAGAATCCGGCAAAATTCCATGAATATACAGTAAGTTTTTTAGCCTACTTAATTTGGGATCCGGTACATATGTACAATGCGACAACAAACGATTGGAAAGATTTTGAACACCAGATTACCTTTGATGTTAGACAGCCAAAAACACATAAATATTCTATGGAACGTCTTCGCAAATTCTGTGAAGAACATCCTTATGTAAATGTAATTCGTTATACAACTTTCTTCCATCAGTTTACCTTGGTATTTGATGAGCTGAAGAGAGAAAAATATGTTGACTGGTATGGATATTCAGCATCGGTAAGTCCTTATATTCTGGAACAGTTTGAGAAGGAAGTGGGATACAAATTCCGTCCAGAATTTATTATTGATCAAGGTTACTACAATAATCAGTACCGTATTCCCAGCAAAGAATTTAAGGATTTCCAGGCATTTCAGAGAAGAGAAGTGGCAGCACTTGCCAAGGAAATGGTGGAAATTACCCATGAATGCGGCAAAGAAGCCATGATGTTCTTGGGAGATCACTGGATTGGAACAGAACCTTTTATGGAGGAATTTGCTTCCATCGGTCTTGACTCCGTAGTGGGCAGTGTTGGTAATGGTTCTACTCTTCGTCTGATTTCAGATATCGAAGGGGTAAAATATACAGAGGGAAGATTTCTTCCTTACTTTTTCCCGGATACCTTCCATGAAGGAGGAGATCCTGTAAAAGAAGCAAAGGAAAACTGGGTAACGGCAAGACGTGCAATTCTCAGAAAGCCCATTGATCGTATTGGTTATGGAGGATATTTGAAGCTGGCACTTGATTTCCCTGAGTTTATTGATTATGTGGAAAGTGTATGTGATGAGTTCCGTGAACTTTATGAAAATGCAAAAGGAACCACACCTCACTGTGTAAAGAAAGTAGCAGTATTAAACAGCTGGGGAAAAATCAGAAAATGGGGCTGCCATATGGTACACCATGCACTGTATCAGAAACAGAATTACAGCTATGCAGGTATCATTGAAGCATTATCAGGAGCTCCTTTTGATGTGGCCTTCATTTCCTTTGATGACATCCTTGCCAATAAGGCAGTGCTTGATGATGTAGATGTTATTATCAACGTAGGGGATGCAGATACTGCTCATACCGGTGGATATTACTGGGAGAATCCGGAGGTGATTTCTGCAATCAGAGAGTTTGTTTATAACGGTGGTGGTTTTATCGGTGTAGGAGAGCCCTCCGGTCACCAGCATCAGGGACATTTCCTACAGCTGGCAAATCTTCTTGGAGTAGAGAAGGAAACAGGCTTTACTTTAAACTATGATAAATACAACTGGGAAGAGCATCCGGAGCACTTTATTTTAAAGGATATAACAAAGGAAGTAGACTTCGGAGAAGGAAAGAAGAGTATCTTTGCCTACGAAGGAACAAATATTTTAGTACAAAGAGAAAAAGAAGTACAGATGGCAGTAAATGAATTCGGAAAGGGAAGAAGTGTGTATATCAGCGGACTTCCTTACAGTTTCGAAAACAGCCGTATTTTATATCGCAGTATTCTCTGGAGTGCTAACAGCGAAGATGAGCTGAACAAATGGTTCTCATCCAACTTTAATGTGGAAGTTCATGCCTATGTAAAAAATGGAAAATACTGTGTAGTAAATAATACCTATGAGCCACAGGATACAACTGTTTACAAAGGAGACGGCAGCAGCTTTGAACTTCATTTGGAAGCAAATGAAATTAAATGGTATGAGATTTAATAACAGAAATCTATAGAGGGGAATTATAGATAGAAAAAGAATGGCAGGTTTATCATAGATAGACCTGTCATTCTTTTATGATGATTACTTATTTACTCATTTTTTATGTTCAGCTAAAAGCTTCTTTGCCTGATCGTTCATATTGGGATATAATTTATCAGTTACATAATCCGGTCCCAACTGAGTAGATACGATATAACGGGCACAGCTTATTTTATCACCTTCACAGTATTTCTGCATATACATTCGGTCTAAACCGGAATTAATATCCATTTTACCTTGATAAAAAGGACATTTAGTAAGTTTTTCACAAGTTGCCATATGAATCCGCCTCAAAAAACGATAATTATATACACATAATATATTTAATAAATAAAATTATCAAACAATTTAAAGGTTAAGAATCAGAGAAAAACTTATATATATAAATTCAACAAGAACATAAAAAAAGGTTTCTGAAACTACATTAGTCTCAAAAACCTTTTCATGCGGATGAAGGGACTCGAACCCCCACGGTCGCCCACTAGATCCTAAGTCTAGCGCGTCTGCCAATTCCGCCACATCCGCGAACGTTTATTATTATATGATATAAGAAAACAAAAGTCAAGAGTATATTATTAATATCAAAATAAATATTTAAGTAAATAAAACAGCAAGGATTTTGCCTCTTTAACCACAGGATGAATACTGTTGGAAGGGGGAAATAATGAATTATTTCTTGTATAAAAGAGGGTGGTCTGCTATAATTTATATAATAATGAATAATTGTAAAAAATTATAAATATTCATGGGCATGTGGGATTATTCAAAGGTAAGCAGAGGTGAGAACAGCTGCTTATGTTATATTTGGAGGATAAAGTATGATTGCCAGTATAGTAGGAAACTATCTTAAGGATAAGGGATTGCTTTCGGCAGAGCAGCTGATTGATCTTTTGGAAGAACATAGAAAGGTGAGAGCAAAGCTGGGAATTATTGCAGTTTCAGAAGGACTGATTACCCAGGAAGAGGCTGATCGAATTAACAGATTACAGGCCATTATGGATATGCGCTTTGGAGATATTGCTGTGGAAGAGGGATACCTTACGGAAGTACAGGTAGAGAACTTATTAAAGAAGCAAGGAAATTCCTATCTTGCTTTTGCACAGGCTTTGGAAAATCAAAGGTTAATTTTGATTGAACAACTGGAGCAGTTATTAATTGATTTCCAGTATGATAACGGACTTACCTCTTCTGATATGGAGATTTTAAAATGTGATGATATTGATCAGATTCTTACTTTATTTATTCCCGGTGAGGCTATGGAGTATGAACCTGTTGCCAGTGTGGCAGTGCGTGCTTTAATGCGTTTGGTAGATCAGGATATTTGTGTGGGAAGAGGATTTTTAACACAGTCTCATGAAATAGAAAATGGCTCTGTGCAAAAAGTGGATGGAAATCCGGGATTTACTACTGCTTTAGTGGGTAAAGGTGTATCCTTATGTGAAGCGGCCAGTGTTTACGGAGGAGAAGTGTTTAATACTATGGATCAGGATGCCTTGGATGCCATTGGTGAAATTGTAAACTGTATTAATGGTTTGGCAACCACAGGGTTAAATCATAAGGACTCTACGCTGGATTTATGCCCGCCTCAGTATTATGAGGATGTAACATCAATAACAGCAAAGGAAATGCTGGTACTTCCTTTAAAGCTTTTATCAAGAGATGTGGAGCTTGTAATTACATTGGGAGATAATTTTGAGATAAAATAGGAGAGAACTGCAGATGGTAAAAATTTTAATTGTGGATGATTCCAGAACTTCCAGAAAGATTTTAAGAAGAATATTGGAGGATAATGGTTTTACAATTATAGGGGAAGCAGTAAACGGAGAAGAAGGATATTTAAAATATCAGGAATTAAAGCCGGATTTGGTAACACTGGACATTACAATGCCTAAGATGGATGGGTTGGAAGCATTGCGACTGATAAAGAAATTTGATGAAAATGCAAAGGCCGTTATGATTACTGCAGCAGGACAAAAGGAAAAAATGCTGTTGGCAATTAAAAGCGGAGCGGCAGATTTTATTGCTAAACCCTATGAGGGAAGTGACGTAATTAAGGTAATTGAAAAGTGTTTGGGCTAGTGTAACGGTTTCTAAATAACTATACCATTCACATAGAATATTTTTCTGAGAGTGAAGTTCAAAAAACGTAGGCGTAGCGGGCTACGCTGAGGATTTTTGAATCTTTGCTATCAGGAAAATAGGCATGTGATATGG